>NZ_JBFARL010000057.1:0-40214 GCF_040674655.1 Actinomadura sp. NPDC049753
GGTGTTCCAGAAGGTGTACAGCCGCTGCCCCGGCATCGGCACCGGCCCCATGCCGCTGCCCGGCGGCACGGGCGGCGGGCTCGCCGGATCGTCCTACGGCACCGGCGGGCTGCCGCTCCCGCCGAATCCCGCCCCGGCCGGGCCGTCCTCGACGCAGGCCCCGTCTCCGCCCGCGCCGCCGGCCCCCAGCCCGCAGTACACCTCGTCCCCCATCCCGGCGCCCTCCCCGCCGCCTCCCCCGCAGACGCTCCAGTCGCAGCCGGCGCCGTCCGGCGGCCAGCACGGCCCCTACACCGGCCCGCAGCAGATCTCCCCCCTCCCGGTGCAGCAGACCCCGACCCTCTCGGACGCCGTCAAGGCCGCCCACCAGGAAGGCCAGGACTTCGGCGAGTCCGTCGCCCGCGACGCCCCCGCCCTGTGGCTGGAGGCGGTCCTCGCCCGCAAGCCGCGCATGCCGTCCGACCTTGAGGCCCGGCTCCTTCAGGGCTCCTCGCTGCCCATAGACTTCCTGCTGCACGACGAGGTCCGCCACGCCCTGCGCCGCGGCTTCTGGGACGCGCTCGAACGTTCTCGCAGGTGACCTGACGTCGTTAGCCCCGGTATTCCACGATCATCATCGATTCGCCCGCTTCGGCCGGGCGGCGCCGGGTAGCGTTGAACCGTGACGCATGTGACGGAAGACGATCTCGACGACCTGGAGTTCGACACCCTGCGCACCGGCGATCACATCTCGGCGGCCCGCAGGCTGTCCGAGCTGGCCGAGTCGGTGTCGGGCGGAGTCTCACGCGCCAACGTCCTGCTGCGCGCGGGTGAGCAGTGGCAGCACGCCGGCGACCACGCCAGGGCCGCCGAGCTGTACCGCAGGGCGATGGAGGACGGCGGCGAGACCTACGGCGACCCGCGCGCCTACCTCGCCGACGCGCTCTTCGAACTGGGCCGCGGGGACGAGGCCCGCGCCCTGGTCGACCAGATCCGCGCCGACAAGCCGCGCGACCCCGAGGTGTACCGCGCCGTTGCCGAGGTGCTCTACGCCCAGGGCGACGCCACCGGCGCCCACGAGTGGGCCACCAGCGGAGCCGACGTCGTCCTGGAACTCCGCGACCGCGCCGTGGGCACGGGCATGGGCGGCGGCCCCGACGAGGCCCCGGCCCCGGACGCCGACTCCCTCACCCCCGGCCTGGACGACGTCGCCCTGGCCGAGGACAGCCTTGAGGCCCTCCTGCGCCTCCGCTACCGAGCCCGCATAGACCTGGGCCGAAGCGAAGACGACTACGACGCTCTCCTCGACGACCTTCTGAAGAACGGGTAACTCCCGGGGGGCTGTGCCTCCCCAGGGGGCGACCCCCTGGAGGCCCCGTCACGAGCCGGACGACCCTCACGCCACGGTGCGGGTCGCTGTGCCCGGCCGGTTCATGTCGTGTCGCTGCGGTCGCCCGGCCCGCTGCCCCTTTCAGGCTTCCTCACAAGCGGGCTATGAGTTCGCTCAGGGATTGGGCGGCGGCGGTGGGGGGCTCGTGTTCGGTCACGGGCCAGCCGCGTAGGTGAGCCTCTCTGACGGCCTGGTCGTGCTTCGGGGAGGCGGAGCGGTCCGCATGGGTCCGGAGGTAGCCGCAGGGCGCCTCCGGCCAATCTGGGGCCGTGGGGAGGTCGTCCTGCGGGGCGCCGTGGTCGTGCCGGGCCGGGCGGGGGAGGTCGGCGTCGACGAACACGTAGCCGCCCACGGCGCGGTGGGCGGCGCGCTGCGCCAGGCCGATGCCGGGCAGCAGGGGGCCGGCGGTCCCGTGCGCCACGAGGACGAGCGGCGGCACCGGGCCGGTCGCGGAGACGGTGAGCGAGACGCGGGCGATGTAGCGGGGGCCGGAGTCGTCCGGGACGTCCGGCGCCACGACGTCCAGGCCGTACGAGCGGAGCATCTCGGGAAGGTCGCCCCAGGAGGCCGCGGTGGCGCCGGGGGCGTGCAGCAGGACGACGGTTCCGGGTGTCACCCCGCGAACCGTACACGGCGGGGACGGAGCGCGTACGCAGGGTCAATAGGGTTCTGCACGTGAGCGATCGTGATGAGCTGCTGCAGAAGATCAAGGACAAGGCCGTGGTGCACGGGGACTTCGTGCTGTCGTCGGGGAAGCGGGCGTCCTGGTACGTGGACCTGCGCCGGGTGACGCTGGACGGGGCCGCGGCCCCGCTCGTGGGACGGGTGATGCTGGACGAGACCGCGGACCTCGACTACGAGGCCGTGGGCGGGCTGACGCTCGGGGCGGACCCGGTGGCCGCCGCGATGCTGCACGCGGCGGCGGCGCGCGGCCGGGCCCTGGACGCGTTCGTCGTCCGCAAGGCGGGCAAGGCCCACGGGCTGCAGCGCCGGATCGAGGGGCCGGACGTCGCGGGGCGCCGGGTCCTCGCCGTGGAGGACACCTCGACCACCGGAGGCTCCGTCCTCACGGCGGTGGAGGCGCTGCGCGAGGCGGGGGCGGAGGTGGTGGCGGTCGCGACGATCCTGGAGCGCGGCGCGGCCGGCCGGATCGCCGAGGAGGGCCTGGAGTACCGGCACCCCTACGAGGTCGCCGACCTCGGTCTCGGCTAGCGGGCCTTGACGAGCCACTGGGCGCGCTGGCCGTTCGGCTCGCGCGGCTGGACCCTGCCGTAGATCGCGACCTGCAGGGAGCCGCCGTTGAGGGCGACGACCTGCAGGGGCGCCTCCTTGAACTGGAGGGTGTCGCCGGTGTTGAGCGTGCTGTTGGCGAGCACCTTGCCGCCGGCGTCGGCCACCCTGACCACGACGGTCGTCGGCTGGCCGGTCACGCGGATCACCAGGGGGAGCGGCGCCGTCGGCGAGGTCGTGGTCTCGTTGCTGCTCGGCGTCGTCCGCCCGCCGTCGCCCGATGGCGAGGCCCCCGTCGCGGGTCCCTTCTTGTCGGGCTCGCTCATGATCGCGTTGACCAGGGCCATGCCCCCGACGATGAGCAGGGCCAAGGCGGCCATCACGGCCAAGGCCGCGATCAGTATGCGCGCGAGACCCCTAGGGTCCGACCGGTGACGTCCCACATGGGGAGGTTAGCGATAACTGTCACCGCTGAGCGACGGACGGGACTCTTCCGGACCATTCTTATTCGGACCGTGGTCCGCTTTGCGGCCCTTCAGGACCTCCCGAATGATCGGAATGACCGAGAGAACCAGGATGACCGCTACGCCCGGGAGGATGTATTTCTCAACGTCGGGCACTTCGGACCCGAGGAAGTGGCCGAGGAGGAACAGGGCGTCCGTCCAGACGATGCCGCCGATCGCGTTCCAGACGAAGAACTTCTTCGCGTCCATGCCGAGCATCCCGGCGAGCGGGTTGAGGAACGTCCGGACAATCGGGATGAACCGGGCGAGCACCACCGCCTTCGCGGGGCCGAACCGGTTGAAGTAGTACTCGGCCTTCTCCACCCACTCCTGTTTGAAGATGCGCGAGTCGGGCCGGTCGAAGAGCTTGCGGCCGTAGCGGGCGCCGAGGAAGTGGCCGAGCTGGGCGCCGGCGATCGCCGCCACCGGTCCGCCGATCAGCAGCCAGGGCAGCGACAGCGGCTGGAACTCCTGGCCGTTGACGGTCGAGACCGCCGTGAGGATCCCCGCCGTGAACAGCAGCGAGTCGCCCGGAAGGATGCAGCCGATCAGCAGGCCGGTCTCCGCGAAGATGATGGCGAGCACGCCGATCGTCGCGAATGTGCCGAAAAGCTGCAGCCATGCGGTCGGGTGCAGCCACTCGGTGATGTCAAGGGGAAGGGCAGTGAGATCCACACAGCGAGCGTACCTTTCCCCACGCTCCGATTAGGCGAGATACTGGGCGCGGACGGCATGCCCGACCCGGAAACCGCGTGACCTGGGCAGTCACTGGGTACGCGGACGTCCGGGAGCTACCGCCCGGCCGGATGCCCGGCGGCACCCTGCGTATGAAAGGACGCTGACAATGCCCATCGCAACGCCCGAGGTCTACGCGGAGATGCTCGACCGTGCGAAGCGCGAAGGCTTCGCCTTCCCCGCGATCAACGTGACGTCCAGCCAGACGCTGAACGCCGCGCTGCGCGGTTTCGCGGAGGCCGAGAGCGACGGCATCGTGCAGGTGTCCACCGGCGGAGCCGAGTACCTGTCCGGCTCCACGGTGAAGGACATGGTCACGGGCGCGACCGCGCTGGCCGAGTACGCCCGGGTCGTGGCGGCCAAGTACCCGGTGAACATCGCCCTGCACACCGACCACTGCCCGAAGGACAAGCTGGACGGCTTCATGCGGCCGCTGGTGAAGATCTCGCAGGAGCGGGTGGCGCGCGGCGAGGAGCCGCTGTTCCAGTCGCACATGTGGGACGGGTCCGCCGTCGAACTGCACGAGAACCTGCAGATCGCCGCCGAGCTTCTGGAGGAGTGCGCCAAGGCCCGGATCATCATGGAGATGGAGATCGGGGTCGTCGGCGGCGAGGAGGACGGCGTCGCCAACGAGATCAACGAGAAGCTCTACACGACGCCCGGCGACGCGCTCGCGACCGCCGAGGCCGTCGGCGTGGGCGAGAAGGGCCGCTACATCCTGGCCGCGACGTTCGGGAACGTGCACGGCGTCTACAAGCCGGGCTCGGTCAAGCTGCGTCCCGAGGTGCTCAAGGAGATCCAGGACGCGGTCGCCGCCAAGTACGGCAAGGACAAGCCGTTCGACCTGGTCTTCCACGGCGGCTCGGGCTCCACGCTCGAGGAGATCCGGGAGGCGGTGTCGTACGGCGTCGTCAAGATGAACATCGACACCGACACCCAGTACGCCTTCACCCGCCCGGTCGCCGAGCACATGTTCCGCAACTACGACGGCGTGCTGAAGGTCGACGGCGAGGTCGGCAACAAGAAGCAGTACGACCCGCGCTCGTGGGGCAAGGCCGCGGAGGCCGCGATGGCCGCCCGCATCGTCGAGGCCGCCGAGAACCTCCAGTCCGCCGGCCAGAAGCTGAAGTAGCGGAGCGGGCCGGGGGCCGCACGGCCCCCGGCCATGCCCGTTGCCTGACGAAACGCGGGTAGGCTCCGAAGCGTGGCACTGCCCCGCACGTACGACTCGCAGAACTGCTCGGTCGCCCGCTCGCTGGAGGTCGTCGGCGACCGCTGGACGATGCTGGTGATCCGCAGCGCGTTCCAGGGCGTGCGGCGCTTCGACGACTTCCAGCAGGTCCTGGGCGTGGCCCGCAACGTCCTCACCGACCGGCTCAACCGGCTCTGCGACGAGGGCATCATGCGCCGCGTCCCGTACCAGCAGCGGCCGGAGCGCCACGAGTACCGGCTGACCCGCAAGGGCGTGGAGCTGTGGCCCGCGGTCATGACCCTGATGATGTGGGGCGACCGCCACTACGCGCCGGAGGGCCCGCCTCTGATCATCGGGCACCGGGGCTGCGACGGCACGCTGACCCCCGCGTTCACGTGCGGCTCCTGCGGTGCGCACCTCGGCCCCGCCGACGTCGCCCCCCGCCCCGGCCCGAGCGCCTAGCCGTCCCTTTCCGGACGGCCCGAGAGGCTCCCGGAGTGCTCGCGGCCGTCGCGGGAGCGGCTGTGCTTCCCGCCCTCCGTCGGTACCATCCGAGCCCAGGCGCGCACGAAGGACGGCAGGGCGTGGTTCGGCGATGAACAGCAGTCTGGTCCGGGTGGCCCGGCGCGGAGCGGAGGAGCAGGTCGCGCATGTCTCGCTCGTCCGGCACGCGGCCGCCCGGGGCCTGGTCGCGCGGGTCTACGACCAGCTCGAACGGGACTTCGGCATCCTCGCGCCGCCGGTGATCCTGCACTCTCCCGTCCCCGACCTGCTGGCCGCCGTGTGGACGATGCTGCGCGAGACCCTGGTCGTGACGGGGAAGGCCGACCGCGCGGCCAAGGAGGCCGCCGCCGCGGCGGTGTCGCTCGGCAACTCCTGCCACTACTGCGTGGCGGCGCACAGCACCACGCTGCACGGCCTCGTGCGCGGGCGCGACGCCGCCGCGATCGCCGCGGGCCGGCTCGACGAGGTGGGCGACCCGCGCATCCGCGCGATCGCCGAGTGGGGCGAGCGGTTCGGCACGCCCGGGGCTCCCGGGCGCCCGTTCCCGCCCGAGCAGGCGCCCGAGATCGTCGGCACCGCCTTCGTCTTCCAGTACTACAACCGGATGGTCAACATCTTCCTGGGCGAGTCGCCGTTCCCCCCGAAAGCCCCGGCACGGGCGCACGGCGCGATGAGCCGGGTGGTGGGCCGCCTGATGGCCGCGAGCTCGCGCGCCCGGCACGCGCCGGGCGACTCCCTCGACCTGCTGCCGGCCGCACCGGTGTCCGGCGCGCCGCCCTGGACGGCGGGCAACGAGGTGATCGCCGATGCGTTCGCGCGCGCGTCGGCCGTCATCGACCGGGCGGGCGAGCGGGTGGTGCCGGCGCCGGTCCGGGACCTGCTGGCCGCCGAGCTCGCCGGGTGGGACGGGCGCACGGCCGAGCCCGCGCGGATCGACGAGGCCGTGGCCGGGCTTCCCGCGGCGGACCGTCCCGCCGGACGGCTCGTGCTGCTGACCGCGCTCGCCTCGCACCGGGTCGGTCCGGCGGTCATCGCGGAGTTCCGCCGCGACGACGGTGCGGACGCCCGCCTGCTGGAATGCCTCGCATGGGCCGCGTTCACCGCCGCGCGGGCGGCGGCGGCCTGACCCGGACCGCCGGATATCCGGGCCGTTTCCCGGAATTCGGACCCCCTTTTCACGGGCTTGCCCGGCTCGATGGAAATTGCGACCATCGGGCCATGGTGGTTCGGCTCACGGAAGAGAACTGGGCGGCGACCCGGAAGTATCTGCGCGAGACCGGCGACCGGTTCGCCGGGCTGCTGACCTCGCCCGGTTCCGACACGAATGCCACCGCCACCTGGACCGTCACCGATACGGCGGCGCACGTCGCCACTCTCGCTCGCTTTTATCATCAGATGGTCGATCCTGCCGGTTGCGACGATCCACTGGCCGTGCCCGAGGAGCTCGTCCGGAGCACGATCGTCGATACGGTCGACGCCGCGAACGAGGAATTGCTGCGCCTTTTCCCCGAGCGCGATCCGCGGGCGCTCGCCGACCTCCTGGTCCGCGATGTCGACCGGATCCTGACGGCGACGCGGGACGCCGATCCGGCGACGGCGCTGCCCTGGCTGGGCGGCTCGCGCGTCCCGCTCGGCGGGCTGCTGGCGCACCTGCTCAACGAGCTCCAGATCCACGGGCGGGACATGGCCCGGCCCATGCGCAGGCCCTGGCACGTCCCGCCGCGGGAGGCGGCCCCCTTCTTCGAGATGTTCCTCGTCGGGGTGACCGAATACGGGTACGGGCGGCTGCTGGAGGGTCACGGTCCCGCACCCGCCGGGCGGATCGCCGTCGAGTTCCGCTCCGACCACACCGCCCCGGTGGTGATGGCGATGACCGACGGTTTCGTCACCGTGGAGGAGCCCGACGGCCGCCCCGACGTGCGGCTTTTCTTCGACCCGACGGCGCTCAACCTGATGCTGTTCGGACGGATCAGCAGGGCGCGGGCGGTGCTGAGCCGCAAGGTCGTCATTCGGGGCAGGCGGCCCTGGGTTCTCCCCGCTTTCCTGCGGATCGTGCGTCTTCCCTCGTAAACGGCGACGCCTCGTTTGCACCCCCTCAAGAGGGGCCGGCCGCGGCCTCGCCGATGATTTCTCGCCGCCGCGCGGGTCTGTACAGGTGATCATCCCGGCGAGGTGAGGAGCCGAATGCGTGAGGCGACCGGCGCGTCGGCGCCCCTCCGATCCGACGCTTGCATCCTGGAGCGCTCGATCGGTTATCTCCTGACCACCGTCCAGTACGTCGCGCGGCCGATGCTCACGCATCCGACGCCATGCGCGGCATGGAATCTCAGCATGCTGCTGATGCACGTCGGCGACTCCCTGGCGGCGGTGCACGAGGGCCTGACCGCGGGCCGGGTCGGCATCCGTCCGGTCGCGGCCGACCCGGCCGGCGACCCGGTGTCGGCGCTGCGCGTCCGCGCCGTCCGGCTGCTCCGCCACACCATGGCCTCCTCCGGCCGCCCGGACCGGGCCGCGGGGACGGCGGCGATCGGCGACCGGTGCCTCCCCGTGGAGGCGGTGGCCGGCGCGGGAGCCCTGGAGGCGGCCGTGCACGGCTGGGACGTCGCGCAGGCGACCGGCGCGGGGCGACCCATTCCTCCGGACCTGGCCACCGATCTCCTGGACGTGTGGCGGACGCTGGCGCCGCCCTGCGGCCGCCTGCCGCTGTTCGGCGAGCCGGTGGACCCCGGCCCGCACGCGTCGCCCGGCGACCGTCTCGTCGCCTTCCTCGGCCGCCGTCCGGCGACCTGAGAACCCACCGGAGGTTGCTTCACACAACTTTCTGCGATCCAATGAGTTTTGTGAAGCAACTCGATGTGCGCACCGTCGCCCGCATTGACACCGTGCTCGACGACGTCCGGATCCGCCCGTACGGCGTCACCGACCGCGACCGCGTCCGGCGCATGTCGGACCGCCTGTCGGCCGCGAGCCTCTACATGCGCTTCTTCTCCGGCACGCCCCGCCTGCCCGACCACTACGTCGGCCTCCTGGAGGGCCTCGACCACTGGGACCGCGAGGCCCTCGTCGCACTGGACGGGGACGAGATCCTCGGCATCGCCGAATACGTCCGCGACACGGCGCGGGCCTGGCGCGCCGACCTCGCCGTCCTGGTCGCCGACCCCTGGCAGCGCCGGGGCCTCGGCCGCGCCCTCGTCGGCTGCCTGTCCGAGCTCGCCGGACGGCGCGGCATCACCGAGTTCGGCGCGGACGTCATCCTCACCAACCGGCAGGCGCTCATGTTCGTCCGGAGCGGCTGGCCGGCGGCCCGCTCCTCCAGGGACGGCGGCTCCGCCCGCTTCCGCCTGCCGCTCCCCGTGCCCGCCTGACCCCGGCCGGTTGAATCCGGTGGGGGGCGCCCGCTTACCATGACCGGCATGACCCAGAACCTGCTCGGCGGCCCCGCTCCGACCGAACTTCCGGACAACCCCGAAGCCCGGACGGCCCTGGAGGAGGGCGTCGACCCGTTCGAGGTCGCCGCGCGCCACCCGGACTACCCGGGCGCGTGGGCCGAGCTGGCCGACCGCTCCTTCGCCAAGGGCAGCGTCATCGACTCCTACGCGTTCGCCCGCACCGGCTACCACCGCGGGCTGGACCAGCTGCGCCGGGCGGGCTGGAAGGGCCACGGCCCCATCCCGTGGGAGCACGAGCCGAACCGCGGCTTCCTGCGCGCCCTGCACGCCCTCGCCCGGGCCGCCGCCGCCATCGGCGAGGACTCCGAGGCCGAGCGCTGCAAGACGTTCCTCCGCGACAGCAGCGCCGAGGCCGCCGACGCCCTCAACGGCTCCTGACGCCACCGATCGAGCGCGCCGCCCGGGACGCCTGGGCGGCGACGCCGGCGATGCCCGACACCAGGAACGGGCCGCCGCCGGCGAGGTCGCCGGCCACGTGCAGGCGGCGATCGGGTCGGCCGCCGACGAGGACCCGTCCCGTACCGGGGTCGACGGCGAGGCCGCCGTCCGGGTCCAGCACCGCGCCCTGGGCCAGGAGCGACGAGACGAGCGGCTCGGCCGCCCGGGGGATCGCGTGCGGCGGCGGGTTGACCGCGCTGATCACGATGTCGGCGGTGCGGACGCCCGCCGCGTGCGTGATCTCGAATGCGGACCCGGCCACGATCTTCTCGACCCCGGACAGCGCCTCCAGCGCCCCCGCGTCGAACAGGTCCAGCAGCAGCGCGGCATTGCGGGGCACCATCGGCGAGGCCACGCTCGTGATCGTCCGGAAGTGGCGGCCGCGGAGCCGCTCCCGGTCACTCGCCGGGAGCAGCCGCCACACGACCGGACCGGCGGTGTGCGCGGCCTCCTGCACGATCCGTCGGCCGAGCTGCGGCGCGTCCACCATGGCGAGCTGCTCGCGCAGGCTCGCCGCCGGGTCCCGCTCCGGCGCCGCGGCGATCCACGCCGCGAGGGCGTCCCAGCTCTCGCCGTGACCCGCCAGCTCCATGCGGATCAGGTCGGTGAACTCCTCCAACCGGATCGGCCCCTCCAGGGCCCGCAGGCGGTCGGGCGCCAGGTACCGGAGGTCGGTCGGAAGGAGACGCTGCCAGACGAACGGGAGCGTCCCGCTCCGCGAGACCATGCTGATCCTGCCGGTGTGCCCGCGCGCGGCCAGTGACGCCACGATGTCGACCGCGGTCAGGCCGGTCCCGATGACCGCCACGTTTCTTCGGGGCGGGACGCCGGCGAGGGTCCGCCGCAGCGGATACGGGTCGGCGACGAAGCCGGGCGCGCCCGCCAGCCCGTAGCCGTCGCGAGGGGCGCCCCCGCCGACGCACAGGACGACCTGGTCGGCGGTGTACCTGCGTCCGTCCGCCGTCCGCACGACCGGGCGGCCCGCGAGGGACACCCCGGTCACGGCCGCGTCGACGAGCTCCGCCCGGGCGAACCGGGCGAGCGCGGCCTCCGCCGTGTCCGCCAGATACCGCCCGTACACGGCGCGCGGCGGGATCGGGCGGCCGAGCCGCTCGTCGGAGTGGGCGCCGGCGGGCGCGTTCCCGTCCAGCCAGCGCGCGTAATGCTCCCGGTCCCCGTGCCGGATCGACATGATCTCCGGTGGGGCGTTGACGAGCACGGAGTCCAGGTCCGGCTGGTAGGGGCGGCCTCGCCACGGCGACGCCGTCGGGTCGAACACGGTGACGGAGCGGATGTCCGAGGGGTCGAGGGCGTCCAGCAGCGCGACGGCCGCCGCACCCGCCCCGATGATCGCGATGTCCATGCCGCCGAGCCTCGCCGCCCGGCCGCGCCCGCCCCATCCCCCGCGGGCAGGGGATCGTTCCGGCCCGCGATCCCCCATTCGAGGGGGTCCGTCCGCCGCGCACGACGGGCAGACTGGAACGGTGATCGACCAGCGGGAACGGCGGGCCCTCCTCGACCGGGCCGCACGCGCACGGGACGCGGGCGGCCTGTTCGCGGGCGCCTCGTCGCGGCTCGGACGGCTGCTGGGCTTCCAGGCCGCCGCGTGGTCGGCCACCGACCCGGAGACCGGGTTGATCACCGCGCCGATGCTGGTCGAGAACCTCGGACGAGGTGAGCAGTGCTTCGCCTACTGGGAGTGCGCGCTCCTGGAAGAGACCGTGCTGCCCTACCGCGACCTGGCCCGCGCCCCCGTCCCGGCCGCCGGGCTCGTGGCGAGCACCGGCGGACTGCCCGCCCGCAGCGCGCAGTACCGCAGGCTGCTCGGCCGCCAGGGGATCGGGGACGAGCTGCGCGCCGTCCTGCGGACCGGCGGCCGGCCCTGGGGCGTCGTCAGCCTGTTCCGCGAGAAGGGCCGGGAGCCGTTCGGCCCCGCGGAGGTCTCCCTCGTCGCGGGCCTCTCCGCACCCCTCGCCGACCGCCTCCGCGAGCTGGCCCGGCCCGTCCGGCCGCCGGCCGAGGCCGCGGGGCAGGACCCGGGGCTCATCCTGTTCGACCCGGCCGGCACGCCCTTCTCGATCAACGACGAGGCGCGCGACCTCCTCTCCCGGCTCCCGGACGGCCCGTCCGTCCCGTCCCCGCTGGGCCCGCCCCTGCCGGTCTGGCTCGCCGCGACGGCCGCGCAGGCCCGCGCCGTCGCCGCCGGCCGCGACCGCGGAGCGGCCCGCGTCCGGATCCGCACCCGCGACGGCCAGTGGCTCGTCGTCCACGCCTCCTGCATGGACGGGGTCCCCGGCTCGCCGGGCCCCACCGCCGTGGTCGTCCAGCCGGCCGCCGGCTCCGACATGGCGCCGGTCATCGCGCAGGCGTACGGCCTGTCCGCCCGCGAGCTGGAGATCACCCAGCTGATCGCGCGCGGGCTGACCACCGGCGGCATCGCCGCCGAGCTGGTCATCTCCCCGCACACCGTCCGCGACCACGTCAAGGCGGTGTTCGCCAAGACGCGCGTGTCGAGCCGCGGCGAGCTGGTCGCGAAGCTGTTCGCCGAGAACTACTGGCCGCGCCGGGGCCGGTGACCGGCGGCAATCGGCCGCCTCCGGTTTCTTTGTCGCCCGCCTGCGGGTACGCTTTGATCGCAAGAGGCCCCTTCGCGCTTGCGGCGACCGGGGCCTTCGTCGTGGGAAGGGAAAGTGGCATGCCTGCCATCGTTCTTGTCGGTGCCCAGTGGGGAGATGAGGGCAAGGGCAAGGCGACAGACCTGCTCGGTGGGGACGTCGACTACGTCGTCCGCTACCAGGGCGGCAACAACGCGGGCCACACGGTGGTCATCGGCGACAAGAGCTACGCGCTGCACCTGCTGCCGTCCGGAGTGCTGTCGCCCGACGTCGTCCCCGTGATCGGCAACGGCGTGGTGATCGACCCCGCCGTGCTGCTGCAGGAGATCGACGGCCTGCGGGACCGCGGCATCGGCTGCGAGCGCCTGCTGATCTCGGCGAACGCGCACCTGATCATGCCGCACCACCGCGCCCTCGACAAGGTCACCGAGCGCTACCTCGGCAAGGCCCGGATCGGCACCACCGGCCGCGGCATCGGCCCCACCTACGCCGACAAGATCAACCGGATGGGCATCCGCGTCCAGGACCTGTTCGACCCGAACATCCTCACGCAGAAGCTCGACCTGGCGCTGCGCGAGAAGAACCAGGTCCTGACGAAGGTCTACAACCGCCGCCGCATCGAGACCGGGCCGATCGTCCAGGAGTACCTGGCCTACGGCGAGCGCCTCAGGCCGTTCGTCGCCGACACCACGCTCATCCTGAACAAGGCGCTGGACGACGGCAAGGTCGTCCTGCTGGAGGGCGCGCAGGGCACGCTGCTGGACATCGACCACGGGACGTACCCGTTCGTGACGTCGTCCAGCCCCACGGCCGGCGGCGCGTGCGCGGGCTCCGGAGTCGGCCCCACCAAGATCACCCGCGTGATCGGCATCCTCAAGGCCTACACGACCCGTGTCGGCTCCGGCCCGTTCCCCACCGAGCTGCTGGACGAGCAGGGCGAGTACCTGCGCACGACCGGCGGCGAGTACGGCGTGACCACGGGCCGCGACCGCCGCTGCGGCTGGTTCGACGCCGTGATCGCCCGCTACGCCACCCGCGTCAACGGCATCACCGACTACTTCCTGACGAAGCTGGACGTCCTGTCCGGCCTGGATCGGGTCCCGGTGTGCGTCGCCTACGAGGTCGACGGCGTCCGGGTCGACGAGCTGCCCACGACGCAGACCGAGTTCCACCACGCCAAGCCCGTCCTGGAGTACCTGGACGGCTGGCAGGAGGACATCACCGGCGCCCAGAAGTTCGAGGACCTGCCCGCCAACGCGCAGGCGTACGTCCGGGCGCTGGAGCAGATGTCCGGCGCCCAGATCTCCGCGATCGGCGTAGGCCCCGGCCGCGACCAGACCCTTTCGCTGCGACCCCTGGTTTAATTGCTTTTCTCCTCCTTCGGGCCTTTGCGGCCCTCCATCGTCGATAAGGCGAGCGATCGCTGGCATCGCTTCGACTCGCCTAGAGGCTCGCTGCGCGATCAGGTTCTCGCTTCGCTCGAACCTGCCTTCGGACGCGATCGCGGCCATTGAGGTTGTCGCGGGGTTGCGGCGGTGGCTGGGTTTGGTGATTCAGACTGACCCGGTTGCGCTGGTGGTCAGGTGTTCGTTGCCGGGCGTTCGGTCACGGGCGGTAGCGTGCGTTCGGTGATCTCTACCGTCGAGGTGCACGGACATCGCGGGGCGCGCGGCCTCCGTCCGGAGAACACCCTGCCCGGCTTCGCCCACGCCCTCGACCTCGGCGTCGACGTGATCGAGCTGGACGTGGGCCTGTCCTCGGACGGCGTGGTCGTCCTCGGCCACGACCAGGTGCTGTCCCCCGCCGTCCTCGCCGACACGGGCCCCGCCTGGCCGGACGACCCCGCCTACCCCTACCTGGGCAGGCCCGTCCGCGAGCTGTCCCTCGCCCAGCTGCGGACGCTCGACGCGGGCCTCAGCTGCGCGGCCGCCCCGATGCCCGGCACCCGCATCCCCACGCTCGCCGAGGCGTGCGCCCTGCTGGCCCCCACGGGCGTCAGGCTCTCGGTCGAGCTGAAGACGGACCCCTCCTGGACCGACGAGGAGGTGGAGCTCCTGACCGCCTCCGTGGCGGCCGTCCTGAAGGACTTCGGCTGCACCGGACGCTCCCAGCTCCTGGCCTTCGACTGGCGCGTCCTCGCCGAGGCCCGCCGCCACTACGCGGACCTGGGCCGCGTCGCCCTGATGGAACGCAAGACCCTCGCCCCGGAAACCGCCTGGCTCGCAGGCCACTCCCCGGCGGACCCCGTAGCCGCAGCCCTCACCGTAGGCGCCACGGCCGTCTCCCCCGAACACCTGATGACCACGCCCACCCTGATAGACCAGGCGCACTCCCTGGCCCTCCCGGTCCTCGTCTGGACGGTCAACACCCCCGAGGACATGACCCGCTTCATGAACCAGGGCGTAGACGCGATAGTCACCGACTACCCAGACCGCCTGAGGTCCCTCCAAGCACCAACCCCGGCCCTCTGAACGGGACCTAACCCAGGCGCACAGACCCCAGCCACCACCGCAACCCCGCGACGACCTCAATGGCCGCGATCGCGTCCGAAGGCAGGTTCAAGCGAAGCGAGAACCTGATCGCGCAGCGAGCCTTTAGGCGAGCCGGAGCGATGCCAGCGATCGCCGCAGTGCCCGACGATGGAGGGCCCTCCGGGCCCGAAGGAGGAGGGCACTGCAATAGGCACAGCAGGGCCGCCAGGCCCGAAGGAGGAGAGAAATGCAATATCAGAGCCATCCGTTGCGGCGGAAGCCTCGGTAGAGGGCGAAGCAGGCCAGGGAGATGACGCTGAGGATCATGGGGTAGCCGTACTGCCAGCGGGTTTCGGGCATGTGGTCGAAGTTCATGCCGTAGACGCCGGCGATGGCGGTGGGGACCATGAAGATGGCGCCCCAGGCGGAGATCTTGCGCATGTCCTTGTTGTCGGCGACGGTGACCTGGGTCATGTGGGCCTGGAGGATGGGGTTGAGGAGCTCGTCGTAGGACTCGACCTGCTCGCGGACGCGGGTGAGGTGGTCCTCGACGTCGCGGAGGTACTCCTTGATCTCGGCGGGGACGAAGCGGCGGCCGGTCAGGTTGCGCAGCGGACCGGCGAGGGGGCCTACGGCGCGCTTGAGCTGGATGACTTCGCGCTTGAGCCGGTAGATGCGGCGGGACTCGTCGGTGCGCTCGGGGGAGAAGACGGCCTCTTCGACCTCGTCGATGTCCTCCATGACGGCGTCGGCGACGCCGACGTAGCCGTCCACGACGCGGTCGGTGACGGCGTGCAGGACGGCGGCGGGGCCGAGGGCGAGGCGGGCGGGGTCCTTCTCCAGGTCGCGGCGGACGGGGGCGAGGGCGCCGTGGGCGCCGTGCCGGACGGTGACGACGAAGTCGGGGCCGCAGAACAGCATGATCTCGCCGGTCTCGACGACTTCGGCGCCGCCGGGTCCGCTGGAGACGTAGCCGACGGTCTTCATGACGACGAAGTGGACGTCGTCGTAGCGTTCGAGCTTGGGGCGCTGGTGGGCGTGGATGGCGTCCTCGACGGCGAGCGGGTGGAGGCCGAAGACCTCGGCGAGGTCGGAGAGTTCGCCGGCGGACGGCTCGTGGAGGCCGACCCAGACGAAGCCGGCGCTGTCGCCCTCGGGGGTGAGCCGGCCGTCGCGGACGAGGCGGACGGCGTCGGCGATGGTGTCGGTGCAGACGCGGTGGCCGTCGATGTAGGCGGCCCAGTCGATGACGGCGGAATCGCGGTTCGGAGCCTGCACGCCGCTGGTGCGGCCGCGCGTCTTGAACAGCACGCGGCTCGGGCGGACTCGTGTCATGGCCATTGGAGGTGCTCCTAACCCGCCGGCCACGCACGCAGCGCGCGCTCAACCCAGGCTGGTCAGCGAAGGGAGCGCGCGAGAGCGACGGCCGGGCGCCAGATGGAGGCGGACGGTGGAACAGTCCGGTTCGGACTGTGAGGGTTCTCCGGCGAACTGCAAGTATCACCAGGACTCATCCCGACCACCTCCTTTCGGGCACCTCGACAGCGGGCGGTCAAGCCCGTGGCAGCCTACCAGCCGATATGTAGGACGCCGCCCGTATCGGTCAGGTTCACACATCCCGGTGTGACGGCCGCCTCACCGGGCCGCATGCCCCTTGGCGCAAGGGTTACACGCGCCCGGCGCGGGGCGGGGGCCCAGTAAGCTCACGACGTGCGAGTACTCGTCCTTGGATCGGGTGGCCGCGAGCATGCGCTCGCCCGCGCCCTGCACCGCGACCCTGCCGTCACCGCCCTCCACTGCGCCCCGGGCAATCCGGGCACGGCGGAGATCGCGGACAATCACCAGCTCGATCCGACGAACCGCACGGCGGTGGTGGAACTGGCCGCGCGGCTCCGGGTGAGCCTGGTCGTCATCGGGCCGGAGGCGGTGCTGGTGGCCGGGGTCGGCGACGCCCTGCGCAAGGCCGGCATCCCGTGCTTCGGGCCGGACCGGGCCGCCGCCAGGATCGAGGCGTCCAAGGCGTTCGCCAAGGAGATCATGGCCGCGGCGGGGGTGCCCACCGCCGACTCGCGGGTCTGCGAGTCGAGCGGGGAGGTCGAGGAGGCGCTCGACGCCTTCGGCCCGCCGTACGTGGTGAAGGACGACGGGCTCGCGGCCGGGAAGGGCGTGGTCGTCACCGAGAGCCGCGACGAGGCGCTGCGGCACGCCGACGCCTGCGACCGCGTCGTGGTCGAGGAGTACCTGGACGGTCCCGAGGTCTCCCTCTTCGCGCTCTGCGACGGGCAGCACGCCGTCCCGCTGCTGCCCGCGCAGGACTTCAAGCGCGCCTACGACGGCGACGAGGGTCCGAACACCGGCGGGATGGGCGCGTACACGCCGCTGCCGTGGGCGCCGCCCGACCTGGTGGACGAGGTCATGGCCACCGTCGTCCAGCCCACCGTGGACGAGTTGCGCCGCCGTGAGACCCCGTACGTCGGCGTCCTGTACGCCGGGCTCGCTCTGACGTCCCAGGGTGTACGGGTGGTGGAGTTCAACGCGCGCTTCGGCGACCCCGAGACGCAGGTCGTGCTGGACCGGCTGGCCACCCCCGTCGCCACGCTGCTCCAGGCCTGCGCGATCGGGGGTCTCGACCCGAGCCTGCGCCTCGAATGGCTGCCGGGCGCGGCCGTCACGGTGGTCGTGGCCGCCGAGGGCTACCCGGCCGCCCCGGCGAAGGGCGACGAGATCACCGGCCTGGACGAGGCCGCCGCGGTCGAGGGCGCCTACGTCCTGCACGCGGGGACCGCGCTCGGCGGCGAGGGGCGGCCGGTCGCGAACGGCGGGCGCGTCCTCAACGTCGTCGGCACCGGGCCCGATCTCGCCGCCGCCCGGACGGCCGCCTACGAGGCCGTGTCCAGGATCGGCCTGCGCGGGTCCCACCACCGGACGGACATCGCGCTGAAGGCGGTCTCCATGCCATGATTACCTGATTACAACGATACAAGGCAGGTCAGGCATGGCATCACCCGCGCCCGCGGGCGAAGAGGTCTACAGCGTCACGACGCTGGAGCTCTTCTTCGACCTGGTGTTCGTCTTCGCGGTGACCCAGCTCAGCCACGTCCTGGTCAAGGAACTGAACGCGCTGGGCCTGGCCCAGGTCGTGCTGATGTTCGGCGTCCTGTGGTGGATGTACGGCGGCTACGCCTGGCTGACCAACACCCTCAGCCCCACGACGGCGGGACGGCGCCTGCTGCTCCTGGTCGGGATGGGCGGGTTCTTCATGGTCGCCCTGGCCACCCCGACGGCGTTCAAGGGCGGCGGCGTGCTGTGGGGCCTCGGGTACCTGGTGCTGGTGCTCGCCCATGTGACGCTGTACGCGCAGGACAACCCGAACATCCTGCGCGTCCTCCCGGCCAACCTCCTCGCGGCGGCGCTCATCATCGTCGCCGGGATCCTCGACCACGGGCCGGCCGTGTACGTGCTGTGGACGCTCGCGCTCGTCGTCCCGATCGTCCAGCCGTACATCGTGCCGGCGGGCGGGCTGTTCACCATCCGGGCCGCGCACATCGTCGAGCGGCACGGGCTGCTCGTCATGATCACCATCGGCGAGTCGGTGATCGCGGTCGGGGCGGGCGCCGAGCACGCCCACCTGGACCCGGGCCTGGTCGTCGCCGTGCTGCTCGGGCTGGCGCTCGCGGCGGCCGTCTGGTGGAGCTACTTCGCCAGGGACGACGAGCGCGCCGAGGAGTCGCTGACCGCCGCCGACGACGTGCGCCGCACGCAGATGACGATGTTCGGCTACTTCTACGCCCACATCCCGCTGATCGTCGGGATCATCGTCGCGGCGGCCGGCATGGGGACGGCCGTCGGGCACGCCTGGGACGGCCTGCACACCGGCCCCGCCCTCGCGCTCGCCGGCGGCGTCGCGCTCTACCTGGCGGGCGACGCGGCGTTCCGCCGGGCCGTGCGCATCGGACCGTCCCGCATCCGGCTCGGCGCCGCCGCGGCCGCCCTCGCCCTCACTCCGGTGGGCCTCTGGCTGGCCGCCGCCGAGATCGCCGCCCTCGTCCTGGTGGTCGCCGCCGCGCTGGCGCTGGAACACGCGGTGACCCGGCCGGACACGGCGGTTCCCGGCCTGGGACAATCGTCGGGTGATTGAGCGCTACACCCTTCCGGAGATGGGACGCGTCTGGAGCGACGCGCACAAGTACGAGCTGTGGTGCCAGGTGGAGGTCCTCGTCGTCGAGGCCCACGCCGAGGCCGGCACGATCCCGCCGGAGGTGGTGGAGCCGGTGCGCAAGGCGCCGCCGCCGACGCCGGAGGCCGTGCACGCCATCGAGGCCGTGACGCAGCACGACGTCATCGCCTTCCTGTCGGCGTGGGCGGACAACACCGAGCCGCGGGAGGCCGCGCGGTTCGTCCACTTCGGCATGACGTCGTCCGACCTGCTCGACACGGCGCTCGCGCTGCAGCTGGTCGAGGCCACCGACATCCTGCTGGAGAAGGCGGACGCGCTCGTGGCGACGCTGCGCGACCACGCGCTGGCGCACCGGGCGACGCTGCGGGTCGGGCGCACGCACGGCATCCACGGCGAGCCGGACGTGTGGGGCCACCGCGTCGCCGACTTCGCGTTCGCCATGGCCCGGTCCCGCGACCGGCTGCGGCGCGCCCGCGAGGCGGTGGGCGTGATGGCGATCTCCGGCGCGGTCGGGACGTACTCCAACATCGACCCGGCGATCGAGCTGCACGTCGCGCGCAAGCTCGGCCTGAAGGCCGCGGACGTGTCGACCCAGGTCGTCCTGCGGGACGGGATCAGCGAATGGGTCTCGTCCCTGGCGATCATGGCGACGGTGTGCGAGGCGATCGCGCTGGAGGTGCGGCACGGGCAGCGCACCGAGGTCCGGGAGCTGTGGGAGCCGTTCGGCAAGGGCCAGAAGGGCTCGTCGGCGATGCCGCACAAGAAGAACCCGATCATCTCCGAGCGGCTGGCGGGGATGGCGCGGATCGTGCGGGCCCAGGTCGTCCCGGTGCTGGAGGGCATCCCGCTGTGGCACGAGCGCGACATCTCGCACTCCTCCACCGAGCGGATCGCGCTGCCGGACGCCGCCATCGCGCTCGACTACATGCTGAACCTGACGAACCGCCTCATGTCCGGGCTCGTGGTGGACGAGGCGCGGATGCGGGAGAACCTGGAGTCGACCGGCGGCCTCATCTACACCTCGACCGTCCTGCTGGAGCTGGTCGAGGCGGGCATGTCGCGCGACGACGAGGCCTACCCGCTCGTCCAGAAGGCCGCCATGCAGACCTGGGAGACCGGCTCGCCGTTCCGGGAGACGCTGCGCGCGCACGCCGCCGAGGCGGGCCTGACGCTGGACGAGGAGCGCCTGGACGAGGTGTGCCGCCCGGAGCGCTTCGTGAAGCGCCTCGGCCCGATGTTCGACCGCCTGACCGCTCTCAGTTAGGAGGGGCCGTGCAGGGGACCGTGACCGAGCTGAACGTCTACCCGCTCAAGGGCGGCGGCGGGACCGCGCTGCGCAGCGCGGAGCTGACCCCGCGCGGCCTGCCGTTCGACCGCGAGTTCATGCTGGTCACCCCCGAGGGCCGCTTCCTGTCCCAGCGCGACCACGCCCGGATGGCGCTGCTGCGCCCGTCCTATGACGGGACGGTCCTCACGGTGGACGCCCCCGGCGCCTCGCGACTCGTCCACAAGGCCGCGGACGATGGCGAGGTGCGGGAGGTCTCCGTCCAGCGGTCGCAGTGCCGGGGCGTCGACCAGGGCGACGAGGCCGCGGCCTGGTTCGGCGACCTGCTCGGCGCCGACTGCCGCCTCGTGCGCTTCACCGGCCTGCGTCCGACGGCCCGCGGCGGCGGCGAGGTCATGTTCGCCGACGGCTACCCGCTCCTGGTCATCTCGGCCGAGTCCCTCGCCGACCTCAACGCGCGGCTGGACGAGCCGCTCCCGATGAACCGGTTCCGCCCGTCCCTCGTCGTCGAGGGCCTCGGCCCCTACGGCGAGGACGAGGTGCGCCTGCTGCGCGTCGGCGAGGCTGTCATCGAGATGGTCAAGCCGTGCACCCGCTGCGTCGTCACCACCACCGACCAGCGGACCGCCGAGCGCGGCCGTGAGCCGCTGCGGACGCTCGCCTCCTACCGCACCCGGGACCGCGGCATCCAGTTCGGCCAGAACTGCGTCCCGCGCGTCCTCGGCACGCTCCGGGTGGGCGACCCGGTGGAGGTCCTGGCCGCCCGCACCGAAGGATGATCTTCAAAACCCCGGCGGCGGAGGCCCGCCGGCCCTAGGCTCGCCGTGGGAATTTCCTCAGGGAACGCGAACCTTTGGCGTGTTCCGGAAGTCTCAACGAGCAGACTGACGCCCGCGGGGCCCGGGCCGGACGCCACACCTCCGGCCCGATGGTTTACTGGGGTCGCGTCGGCAGCGGGGGGACACCGTCAGGCACGCTCGGCCCTCGTGCTCCCAACTGGATCGCACACGCAACCGCACCCGAGAGGAAGTTAGGCGGCATGAGCATGGGCCACGAGGTTCGCTACCGCATGCGCGGCGGCCGACAGCTGCACGGCACGGTCTTCATCCAGGGCGCGAAGAACGCCGTCCTCCCGATGATCGGCGCCTCGCTGATGGCCTCCCGGGGACGCACCGTGCTGCGCAACGTCCCGATCATCGAGGACGTGCGGCGGGCGGTGGAGCTGGCGCGGGCCATCGGCGCCAAGGCCGAGCTGCACGAGACCGAGCGCACGCTGGTGATCGACGCCTCGACGTTGAGCAGCCCCGTGCTGCCCGCCGAGATCGCGTCCCGGTTCCGCGGCTCGTTCCTGTTCGTCCCCGCCCTGCTGCACCGCCTCGGCGAGGCGGTCATCGAGGGCGTCGGCGGCTGCAACCTCGGCAGCCGCAACCTGGACTTCCACTACAACGGCTTCAAGCGGATGGGCGCCACGGTCACCGAGCACGTGGCCGACAACGGCGACGGCATCATCCACATCAAGGCCGGCGACCTGCGCGGCGGCACGCTCTACTGCGACACCCCCTCGCACACCGGCACCGAGAACCTGATCATGGCGGCGGCGCTGGCGCACGGCACCACGCTGATCAAGAACGCGGCGCTGGAGCCGGAGGTGCTGGACAACATCGCCATCCTCCAGGCGATGGGCGCCCGGATCAGCGGCGGCGGCACCGGGTTCATCACGGTCGAGGGCGTGGACGAGCTGACCGCCGTCGAGCACACCGTGATGCCCGACCGGATCGACGCCGGCGTGTTCGTGATGGCCGCCGCGATCACCGGCGGCGACCTCAGCCTCGTCGGCGCCTCGCTGGAGCACCTCGGCGTCGCGGCCGACAAGCTGGAGCAGATGGGCGTGGAGTTCCACCAGCAGGGCGCCGTCCTGCAGGTGCGCCGCGACCGGACGCTCCGCCCGATCAACGTCATCACCGACGAGTACCCGGGCTTCGCCACCGACCTGCAGTCGCCGATCATGGCGGTGTCCTGCCTGGCCGAGGGCCCCTCCTACATCTACGAGCGGATCTTCGACGGCCGGTTCAAGCTGGCCGGCGAGCTGGCGAAGATGGGCGCCGACATCGAGGTGGACGGCAACCGCGCGAAGGTCAACGGCCCGCGCGGCCTGCGCGGTGCCGAGGTCGAGGCGCACGACCTGCGCTGCGGCAGCGCCCTGGTGCTGGCCGGCCTCGCCGCCGAGGGCGAGACCACCATCACCTCCGCCTACTACCTCGACCGCGGGCACGCGCACACGGCCGAGCGGCTCTCCCAGCTCGGCGCCGAGATCGTCCGCGAGGTCGGCTAGCGCCGGGCGCCGTCCCGGCGCCGCGCCGCCCGGACCGCCGCGCCGCCGGACCGCCGCGCTCCGCCGTCCGCTCGCCGCGACGCGGCCAGTCGTCTGGTGGCGCTCGGCCGAATGTGGCCTCGGGCCTGACCAACTCCTGGTTGATCCCTGACGAGCCGTGTAACGACCCGCGGCAAATCCGTTGAGCCGTGCGTTACCGCCCGGTTACGCACGGCTCGGACGGAGCTTCCTTACCGCTCGAACGCCGACTCCCTGACCTGCGAAGTCATGTGTGGAACGGTCCGAATCGACCGGACCGTAACGCGGTAAAAAATCACCGATCGTCCCCGATCATGCGCTCTGGACGGATCACTCGTCTTTCCGGAGCAGGCGAGATCGGGTCGCCTGATTTCGGCCACCGCGTAAACCAAACGGACACCGCAGGGGTCCCTCCAGTACGTAGGAGCGTCAGGAAGGGGCCCCCGCCATGATTTCGGGTCTTGTTTTTCAACTTCGGACATCCGAAGATGCAGGATCAAGGCTGGCCGATTGGTGACAAATTACTGACCAGGGGGTCGCGTAGGTTACTTTTTCGCCGCACTCTTGATTCGATTTCGCGTCTGGGTGTCACATCACGTCGCCCTGACCCGATCTGCCAGCTAGAAGGAGATCCTCTCCGCTTCGCCGAGGCGGGTGGGAGCTCGGGCAAGACGGCCCTCCTCCACTTTCCGGAGGCGGGTTCGCGGGTAGTCGAATCGCACGGGAAGTGCGGGTGCTGGGTCAGAAGGCAGGGGCGTCAAGCCATGAGTCAACCGTTGGGCGGAACGTGCGCGATCAGATGGCCGGGGCGGTGCCCCCGCCGAGAGGCCGGATGGGAAGCGAGCGATCATCGATGACGGCGGCGCGAACGGGGTCCGTCACCCCCGACCTCACGATCGGGGTCGTGGGCCCCCATGACCTGGTCGAACGGGTCATGCTCATGGGCCATGGCCCCACACCCGTACCGAGCAGGCTGGTGGCCGCCGCGTACCGCGACGAGCAGGAGGCGGCCGACAAGGTCGTGCGCCTCGGCTCGGGCGTGGACGTGTGCCTGTTCGCCAGCCCCGTCCCGTACGACTTCGCGCGCAAGGCCGGCGTCCTGACGATGCCCGCCACCTACGTGCCGCTGAACGGCGCCGCCCTGCAGGGCGCGCTGCTGCGGGCGTCCCTCGACGAGCGCTTCGACCCGTCCAGGGTCAGCATCGACGTGCTCGGCCGCGCCGAGGTCGAGGAGGCCTACTCCGAGATCAGCCTCGGCACCGAGCAGGTGCACCTGCGCGAGGAGGCCGCGGGCCCCGGCACGCTCGCCGCGTTCCACGAGCGGCTCTGGCGGCGCGGCGCCACCACCGTCGCGATGACCTGCGTGCACGCCACCGCCGAGCGCATGGAGATGGCGGGCGTCCCGACCATCCGCGTCCGGCCGACCGGCGCCGCGATCCGCAGCTCCCTGCAGACCGCCGCGCTCCTCGGCGCCCACCACCGCCTGGAGGAGTCGCAGCTCGTCGTCGTGCTGGTGGACGTCCCGACCCTCCGCGAGACCCCGCGCCGCGTCACCCCGCGCTACTGGCGCGACGAGCTGAAGCTGGCCCTGCACCGGGTGCTCCTCCAGGAGGCGCACCGGATGAACGCCTCCGTGTGGCCCGTCGACGACCACAGCTACCTCGTCATCGCCACGCGCGGCTCGGTCACCGCGTCCACCGAGGGCTTCCGGACGCCGCCGTTCGTCGAGCGCGTCCGCGAGGAGCTCGGCCTGGCCATCGAGGTCGGCATCGGCATGGGCCGCACGGCCCACGAGGCGGAGAACCACGCCCGCGCCGCGTTGGCGCGCTCCCAGAGCTCCCAGCGGGCCCAGGGCTTCGCGCTGGACCGCGACGGCCGCGCGCTCGTCCCCGCCCCGCGCACGCCGCCGCGCACCCAGCCGCAGGCCAAGCCGAAGGGCCTGGAGATCCTGGCCCGGCTCGCCGACAAGCTCGGCGACCAGGAGCAGCCCCTCATCGTCGACGCGGAGAACGCCGGCAAGATGCTCGGCGTCACGCCCCGCACGGCCCGCCGCCTCCTGCGCACGCTGGTCGAGGAGGGCCTCGCCTGGCCGCTCCCCCCGAACCGCACCCCCCAGCCGGGCCGCCCCCGCCAGCTCTACCGCCTGATCGTCGAGAAACTCGGCCCGGCCAAGGCCGGCTGACCGCGCGCGAGCGGGCACCGGCGCGTCCGGCCGCATCGCGGTCCCCTCCGCTCGTCACCGCCGTGGTACGAGAACGCCGCCGGTGTCGATGCGCCGGGCGGCGACGGAGGCGACCAGACGTCCGATGACCGGGAGTTCGAGCGGGAGGAGCGAGGAGGCGGGGTGCACGACGCGCCGCCTGCCGCTCTTCAGCGCCCGGACGGTCGCCCGGGCGACCGACTCCGGCGGGACCGGCGGCGGCGTCCTGGTCGGCGCGCGCCAGGGGAGCCGGTCGACGTCCCGCAGGGGCGTGTCGGTGGAGCCCGGCACGACCTCCAGCACGCGGATCGGGGTATGGCGCAGTTCGTGCCGGAGTGAGCCGGTGGCCTGCGCCAGGGCCGCCTTCGCGGCGCCGTAGTAGCCGAGCAGCGGCAGCGGGACGGCCTGCACGGTCGACGTGACGTTGACGATCGTGCCTCTCCCGGCCTCGCGCATCCCGGGCAGGACGGCGGTGGCCAGCGCCAGCGGGGACCAGAAGTTCGTCTCGAAGCTCGCGCGGGCGCTCTCGTCGTCCCCGAGGTCGGCCTGGGCCTCGACCAGGCTCACTCCCGCGTTGCTGACGAGGATGTCGACGCCGCCGAGCGCGTCCCGCGCACGGGCCGCCAGGTCCGCGGCGGTTCCGGGCACCGACAGGTCGCAGGCCAGCACCGCCGGCACCGGGTGGCCCCGCCCGCCGATCTCCGCCGCCAGCGCCCGGAGCTCTCCCTCCCGTCGCGCGGCCACGGCGAGCCGGGCCCCCTCGGCGGCGAGCGTGAGGGCGAGGGCGCGGCCGATGCCGCTGGACGCGCCGGTGAGCAGGATCCGTGCCGCGGAGATCATCGCACCCTCCTTGACTGATTATCAATCAATGCGGGATCGTAGGCAGCGCCAGGGCGGAACGTCAACCACCGGAGGCGGCCATCGACAGAAGAGCGGCGCTCATCCGGGCCGCCGGTGAACTGTTCACCGAGCGCGCCTACGACGAGGTCACGACCAGCGAGATCGCCCGGCGGGCCGGCGTCGCCTACGGGCTGATCGCCCACCATTTCGGCAACAAGCGGGGCCTCTACCTGGCCACCGTCCGGGCGGCCGCCGACCTGGTGCGCGCGGTTCGCGACGCTCCGGCGGGCGGCGCGTCACCCGGTGAGCGGATCCGCGCCACGATCGACCGTCACATCGGCTTCATCGACGACAACGCCGCCGGGTACCTCGCCCTCATGCGCGGCGGGATCGGCTCCGACCCCGAGGTCCACGCGCTCGTGGAGGAACTGCGCTGGGAGGGCGCCGAGCGGATCCTGCGCGCGCTGGGCGCGACCGGCCCGGTCCCTCCCATCCTGCGCAGCACCATGCGCGGGTGGGTCGGTTACCTCGACGAGCTCATCATCGACCACCTCGCGCACCACGACGTCCCCCGGTGGCAGCTGGTCGAGCTGGCGGTGGCCGCGCTCGCCACCGCGCTCCAGACGGCCGAGAGCCTCGCCCCGGGCACGGGCATCGACGTCGAGACCGCCGCGGCCGCGGCCCGGAGCCCCGGCCCCCGGCCCGGCTGACCCGGGAGCAGGGACGTGCTCCCGGCCCCGCCGGACCGGGCCGGCCGGGCCGCCGACGGTCAGTTGCGGTGGGGGAAGGAGCTCGCGACGGACAGGAAGGCGTCATTCTCCTCGGGGGAGCCGATGGAGACGCGGGCGCCCTCGCCGTCGAAGGGGCGGACGCTCACGCCCTGGGCGTCGCAGGCGGCGGAGAACTCCATCGTGCGGTCGCCGAGGCGCAGCCACACGAAGTTCGCCTCGGTGGGCGGGACCGTCCAGCCGTCGGCGAGGAGGGCGGCGCGGACGCGGTCGCGCTCCTTCACCGTGCCCTCGACGCGCTCCATCAGCTCGTCGGTGGCGTCCAGGGACGCGATGCCGGCGGCCTGCGCGACGGAGTTCACGCTGAACGGCAGGAACGTCTTGCGGATGGAGCCGGCGACGAGCGGGTGCGCGACGAGGTAGCCGATGCGCAGGCCCGCCAGGCCGTAGGCCTTGGAGAACGTGCGCAGGATCGCCAGGTTGGGGCGGTCGCCGTAGAGGGTGAGGCCGTCGGGGACGTCGTCGTCGCGGACGTACTCGCGGTACGCCTCGTCCAGGACCACCAGGCAGTCGGCGGGAACGCGGTCGAGGAGCTCCTCGATCTCCGCGCGGCCCACGGCGGTGCCGGTGGGGTTGTTCGGGTTGCAGACGAAGACCAGCCGCGTGTTCTCGGTGATGGCGTCCGCCATCGCGCGCAGGTCGTGGGTCTCGTCCCGCAGGGGCACCTGGACGCTCGTCGCGCCCGACAGCGACACGAGCAGCGGGTACGCCTCGAACGACCGCCACGCGTACACGACCTCGGCGCCCGGCTCGGCGACCGCCTCCAGAAGCATCTGGGTCATCCCGACGGAGCCGCAGCCCACCGCGACGTGGTCGGCGGGGACGCCGCAGAACGACGCGATCGCCTCGGTCAGCGCGGTCGCGTTGTTGTCCGGGTAGCGGTTGATGTTGCGCGCCGCCTCGCCGATCGCCTCGACGACCGAGGGCAGTGGCCCGTGCGGCGACTCGTTGGACGACAGCTTGAACGAGCGCCCCTCGGGCGACACCACGACCTTGCCGGGCTTGTAAGCCACGAAGCGGTCGAGAACGGAGCGGAAGCGGGGTGTGGGTGCCTCGGACACCGTTGTCCTCCAGGTTGCACAGGGGTGATGGGCCCAGCCTACGCAGCGTTCTTCATCATCCAGCAAACGGCCACGATCCGGACGAACTCCCAGTCCTGGGTGTCCTGCGGCCACCAGCCCCGGTTGAAGGCGTCCTCCGCGAAACCGTGCAGATAGCCCATCAGCTCGTCGGCGCCGGGCGGTTCGCCGGGCGCGCCGAGTTCGTCGCGGATGCTGGCCACGTGCTGGTCGACGGCCGCCGCGAGGCCCGGGGAACCGGCCATCTCCGCGACGCCCGCCTCACCGATGTCCCGGACGAGCAGGCCGAGCACTTCTGGCGAGTCACCGTTCATAGGGGGTGAAACTAGCAACGGTCCGGCGCTGCTCGGAACATCACCGCAGGTAAAAGCTCATCCGCGCGGCCGCAGCATGGGCGGCCGCAACTGCTCGGCATCGCCCCGGCGATAGAGGCGCGCGGGGCGTCCTCCGTCGCGGGTCGTGGTCTGGTCGGTCGGGATGAGGAACCGGTCGGCGCCGGTCACCTTCCGGTGGAAGTTCCGCGGGTCCAGGGTGGTGCCCCAGACGATCTCGTAGACGCGCCGCAGCTCCGCGACCGTGAACTCGGGCGGGCAGAACGCCGCCGCCAGCGAGGTGTACTCCAGCTTCGCCCGCGCCCGCTCCATCCCGTCGCCCAGGATCCGCCGGTGGTCGAACGCGGCCCGGTCGTGGTGGAGGAGGTCGTCCACGGCCGTCCACAGCACCTGGGCGCGGCTGGAGGCGGGCAGGTCCGGCGCCAGCCCCAGGTAGGCGACGCTCACCACCCGCTGCCGGGGGTCGCGGTCCGGGTACCCGTAGGTGGCGAGCTGCTCCAGGTGGATCCGCACGTCCGCGAGCCCCGCTCGCTCGGCCATCAGCCGGGCCGCGGCCACCGGCAGGTCCTCGTCGAGCTGGATGAACCCGCCCGGCAGCGACCACGCCCCCTCGTACGGCGGCCGGTCGCGCCGCCACCGCAGGGCGCACAGGCGCTGCTCCCGGACGGTGAGCACGACGAGGTCGACGGAGACGGCGAGCCGGGGCACGGGCATGCAACGAACTTAGCGGGACCGGCCCCCCGCTGATGCCAGGAAGGCCCGGCGGGGCCGGGCCTTCCGCGCATCGGCGCCTAGTCTTCCTTGGGAATCTCGACGGGGACGGTCGCGGCCGGGGTCCCGTTGTGGCCGTTGACTCCCGCCGGGGCGCTCTGGGCGTTCAGCCCGGCGAGCAGCTGGCGGGCCACGCCGAGGCCGGTGCCGCCGAGCGTGAGGGCCTTGGCGAGCATGTCCTCGACGCCCTGGGCGCCGTTCAGCACGACCATGTTGTCGACGTTGCCGAACACGCCCGCGCCCGCCTCGACGATCTGCGGCCACTGCTCGGCGAGCTGCTGGGCGATGACGGCGTCGGTGTTCTCCGCCAGCGCCTCCGCGCGGGCCTTGATCGCCTCGGCCTCGGCCAGGCCCCGGCGGCGGGTCGCGTCCGCCTCGGCCTCACCGATCAGCCGGATGGCCTCGGACTCGCGCTGCGCCTTGAGCTGGACCTCGGTCGCGGCGGCCTGGGCGTAGGAGATGCGCTCCTCGCGCTCGGCCTCGGCCAGCTTGACCTGCTCGTAGGCGCGGGCGTCGGCGGGCTTGCGGATCTCGCTCTCCAGCCGCTTCTCGGTGCGCTCGGCCTCCAGCTCGGCGTTGCGGGTCTCCTTGAGGATGACCTCCTGGCGCGCCTGCTGCGCGGCCTGCTGCACCTGGCCCTGGTACTCGGCCTTCTTCATCTCGGTGTCGCGGATGACCGCCGCGTTCTGCCGCTCGGTCTCCTGCTCGCGCTCGGTGGCCTCCTGGTTGCGCTCGGCCTCGGCGATGCGGGCGGCGGCGGCGACCCTGGCGGCGTGCGGGCGGCCGAGGTTGGTGATGTAGCCGGTCTCGTCGTCGATCTCCTGGATCTGCAGGGAGTCGACGACCAGGCCGAGCTTGCTCATCTCGTCGGCGGCCGAGCCGCGGGTCTCGGAGGTGAGGCGCTCGCGGTTGAGGATCAGGTCCTCGACGGTGAGGTTGCCGATGATGGAGCGCAGGTGGCCGGTGAACAGCTCGTGGATCGCGCCGTCCATAGAGTTCTGCTGCTCCAGGAAGCGGCGCGCGGCGTTGGCGATCGACACGAAGTCGTCGCCGACCTTGTAGATGACCACTCCGCGGACCTTGACCGGGATGCCCTGCTGCGTCACGCAGTTGACCTCCAGGTTCGCGGCGCGGCTGTCGAGCCGCAGGCGGCGCGCCGTCTGGAAGCCGGGCAGGACGGACGTCCCCTTGCCGGTCACGATCTTGAAGCCGAGGCTGTCCACGCCGTCGATCGGCTTGGACTTGGCGCCGAGCCCGGAGATGATCAGGGCCTCGTTCGGCTCGGCGACCCGCCACACCATCTTGAACAGCACGATCAGCACGATGATGGCGACGACGACGCCGATCGCAACGGCGATCACGGGCATACGGGCCTCCTCCTCCGGTCGGGCGGCCGGCCGAAGTGTCGGGCCCGTCCGCGTTTCTCATCAGACGCGGCAGAGGCGTGTTCGGTTCGGTCTCCGAACCCGATGTTCACGTCCGCATCAGGCCAGGTTCGGCGGGACGCCTCAGCGGGCCAGCGCGGGCGCCACGTACACCGTCCGCGGCGGGTGGTACTCGACCACGACGACGATCGAGCCGACGCCGATCTCGTCGCGCGGGTCGACGGGATGGGCGTAGAACGCCTCCGAGCCGCCGCGAACCGCGATCATGACCTCGCCGACCAGCCCGGGCCCGATCCGGCCGGTCACCCGGCCCTCCTTACCGATCAAGGACACCCCCTGGCCCGGTGCGCCCGGAGCCGTTCTCCGCGCCGCGTAAGGCGAACGCTATCCGCTGCGCCGCGGGGACGGCGAGCCGCGGGACTCAGGACAGGACCCGGCCGGCCTGGGCCAGGGCCTCGCCCGCCAGGCGCTCGGCGTCGGCGCGGGTGGCGCCGGGCCCGAAGACCGTGATCGTGGCGAGGAAGCGGCGGCCCCGGAACACGACGTACCACGTGCGGGTGCTCGCGCCGCCGCCGGCGGTGGCGACGCCGACGGTGCGCGAGCCCTCGCCGATCTCCCCCTTCGGGGCCTCGGCCACCCGGTGCGCGGCCCAGGTGGAGCCGACCCTGGTGCGGAACCTCAGGCAGCCGGGAGGGACGCGGGCGTTGACCTGCTTCTCGGCGTCGGCGGCGGACATGCTCATGAGGGTCTCGGTCGCGGTCAGGCCGCGGTCGCCGGTGAACGAGACGAGCGCCGCGGGCACGTCGCCGGCCACGTCGCCGCCCGGACGGGCCTTCCCGCAGGAGGGCTTGTCGAGGACGGCCTCCCGCTGGAGCCTGGAGGCGTTCTGGATGGCCTTCAGCGAGCCGTACTCGCCCCAGTCGGGCTCGCCGGCCCGCCGGTAGCCGGACGGCTGCTGGAGCAGCGCCTGCGCGAGCTGCGCGGAGGTGTAGCCGATGCCCGCCACCTCGGCGCGGGCGGTGCCGCGCACCTGGGTGGCGCGCTCGGCGTCGCCGCCGCACGCGGTGGCCGCGACGGCCGTCGACAGCAGCAGCGTGACGGGGAGGAGCCTGTGCGCCATGGCGGCGACACTACGGCGCGAAAGGGGCGCGCCGCCCCGGACGACACGCGGGTCAGCCCTTTTCGGCCCGCTCGTTGTACTCCGCGGCGTACTCCTGGCCGGACATCTTCTGGATCGTCTCGACGATCTCGTCGGTGATGGCGCGGCGGGCCTTGGCGGGCGGCAGGTCCTTGTAGTGGGAGAAGTCCATCGGCGGGCCGATCCGCACGGTGGGGCGCGGGCCGAACACGCGCGGGAACGCCGCCCCGATCGGCTGGATCTTCTCGGTGCCCTCCAGCGCGACCGGCAGGACGCGGGCACCGGACTCCAGCGCGAGCCAGCCGACGCCCGTCCGGCCGCGGTAGAGGCGCCCGTCCGGGGAGCGGGTGCCCTCGGGGTAGATCGCGAACGCGCCGGCGTTGTCGAGCACCTCGGCGGCCTGCTCCAGGGCGCCCATGGCGGCCCGCCGGGCGCCGCGCCGCACCGGGACGTGGCCGAGGTTGGTGAGGAACCAGCGGACGAAGCGGTTCTTGAGCCCGCCGCCCTCGAAGTAGGCCGCCTTGGCGATGTAGGTGACCGGGCGCGGGACCGCCAGCGGGATGATGAAGCTGTCGATGAACGACAGGTGGTTGCTCGCCACGATGAGCGGCCCGTAGCTCGGCACGTTCTCGCCGCCCACGACCCGCGGACGGAAAAGCAGCCAGAGGATCGGACGCACCACGCGCGTCATGAACGTGTAGAACACCCAGCCTCCCGAATTTCGCCACAGCCACTGTAACGTCTGCACCGATCCGGGCCCCGGTCAGCATCCTCCTTTCCCGCCCCGGAGAGGGCCATAAATGGTCCAAGGCCTGGTCAAACGCCGGGTGGACGGGATTCGCGGCCATTCCTTACCGCCAAGTAAGTTTCTCTTCGGTAAGTTATTACCCCGTTTACCGGATCTCCCGGGAGGCACCCGGATCCCCCGGGCGCATCGTCAGGTACAGTCGGGACCGGGGAGCAGACGGGCGTCCGGGCCCGCGTTACGGTCCGGGTGCCGGGCGGGCTACCTGGTCCTTATCCCGGGAACTGCTTGGAATGCGGGCACGGGTGCGCGATCCTGAGGAGTCACCTGAGATGGCCGGGGACCACCACCGGAGTGGGGCGTGAGGTGACGATGGACTTCGACATCAGCCTGATGCGGGACGACCGCTGCACGCTCGTCCGCGTCAAGGGCGACATCGACGTGGTGTCCCGCGCGCGCTTCGAGGAGGCGCTCTTCGAGGTCGTCGAGTCGGGCGAACCGATGGTCGTCGACATGCGTGAGGTCACGTTCTGCGACTCCACCGGCCTGAACGCCATCGTCGCCGCGAACCGCCGCGCCGGCGAGCACGGCACGCACCTCGCGCTGGTGGCGCTGCCGCCGCGCGTCCAGCGGGTCTTCCGCATCACCGGGATCGACAAGTTCATCCCGATCCACGAGACGCTGCGGGAGGCCATCGTCGCCTTCCCGTCCACCACCCCGTAGGCCCGGACGCGGGGTCAGGTACAGCCCTCGAACTGCGGCACGCTGGTCGTCAGCTTGAGCCCCGACCCGCCGAACCACTTGTTCAGCAGCCGCTGCGCGGTGCCGTCCTGGTACATGTCCGTGATCGCCCGGTTGACCTCCTCGCAGCCCCTGAGGTCGCCCTTCTTCAGGCCGACGCCGTACTTCTCGTCGGTGAACGGCGCGTTGATCATCCGTCCGGGGCGGCCGGTGGCGAACCCGGCGAGAATCAGGTCGTCGGTCGACACCGCGTCGAGCCGGCCGCCGGCGAGCGCGTCCATGCAGGCGCCGTAGGTGCCCACCTCGACCGGCTGCGCGGCCACCTTGCGCTCCTCGATCACGCGGCGCCAGGAGTTGGACCCCTTCACCGCGCAGATCCGCTTGCCCTTGAGGTCCCGCACGTTCCTGATCGCGCCGGCGTCGGCGCGGACGAAGGTGTCCTGGTGGGCGACGTAGTACGGGCCCGCGAAGGTGACCTTCGCCTTGCGCTTCGCCGTGATCGAGTACGTCGCGACGATCATGTCGACCTCGCCGTTGGCGAGCGCGGCCTCGCGGACGGAGGAGTTCGTCGTCCTGAACGTCAGGCGGCTCCTCGGGACGCCCAGCTTCCCCGCGACGTAGGTCGCGACGTCGACGTCGAAGCCCTCGTACGCGCCGCCAGGGCGCTTCACGCCGAGGGCGGGCTGGTCCTCCTTCACGCCGATGACGAGGGAGCCCTTGTCCACGATGGACTGCTCCTTCTCGCCGCCGAGGCCGCAGGCCGACAGCAGCCCGGCCGCGGCGAGGACGGCCCCCGGGGCGGCGATGGCACGGGTCGCGCGCATGGCTTGATCTCCTTGATCAGGCGAACTCGGTCAGCGGAACTCGGCCAGCCGGGGACGGACCCCCGCGATGATCAGCGCGGCGATCACGGCGGCCGCCACCGGCGGCACCGCGTTCCAGCCGCGCAGCCCGCCGTCGGCGTCCCGGATGGCCCTGTCGAAGGCGTCCTGGTGGACGGCGGTCAGCGAGCTCAGCGCCGCGTCGTAGGCGTCGAAGTCGCGGATCGCGTTGGACGTGCGGCCCATCCGCAGGTCGACCGCGCCCGCCCGGTTCCCCGCCGACGCCAGCTGCCGCATCCGCGCGTCGTTGCGCTGGACGGTCCGGTACGCGGCGAGCGTCCTGGCCAGCGCGTCGCCCTCGCGGCCCTTGTCCACCGTCCGCGCCTCGTCCCCGAAGAAGCCGAGGAACGGCGAGGTCTGGCCGGGCCGGTACGCGCCGGCCTTCTCCTCCAGGCCCGCGTAGTAGTTCTCCAGGTTCACCGGCTTGTCGCCGAGGTCGGGGTAGATCACCGACAGCGACTTGTCGAGGTAGGTCTGCTCGTAGGTGTCGGCGCGGCCGGGGTCGAGGAGGTAGCGGCTCTCGTCCCCGAAGGCGCTGTGGCTGATCGCGCGGGCCCGCGACAGCTGGAGGATCGAGTCGAAGCCGTCCTCCTTGGCGGTCCTGAGGTGCCCCGCGTGGGCGGTGAGCAGGCCCGTCCCGACCGCGGTGAGGACGACGGTCGCGAGCGTCGCCAGCACCAGCGCCGGGTTCAGCACCCGCCGGAACGTCCGCACCAGGTACAGCTGCGTCGCGATCAGCAGCAGCAGCACGATCAGTCCGGTGAGGGCGACCCAGGTGCGCCCGGTCAGCACCGCCGACCGCTTCGTCTCGTACGACTGCCGGACGTTCGCGCCGGTGTCGAGCGTGATGTTGTACGCCTTCGGCAGCAGCTGCAGCCTCATCAGGTCGGTGGCCTGCCGGTAGGCGTCCAGGACCTGCGCCGGCGTCTCGCCGGGCGCGTGGTTCGACTGCGCGTCGAGCTGCATGGCCTGGCCGACGAGCCGCTCGTACTTGCCGAGGCCGTCCAGCACCTCCTGGACGGTCCGCCGCAGCGCGGGGTCGCGCCCGGCGAGCTGCGCGGCCTGCACCGCCGCCGCGTCGGCCTCCCCGCGGCGCTTCTCGTACACCCGCAGGGTCTCGTCGTAGCCGATGCCGAGACCGTGCTCGCGGCCGATCAGCAGGATGCTGGAGACCTGCGCGTCCATGTCGCTGAGCGCGAAGTACAGGGTGCCGGTCGCGACGACCTGCGGACCGGCGTCGTGCCCGATCGTCTCGACGGAGTCGCGCGCGTTGCCGACGGCCACGGTGAGGACGGCCAGCAGCGCCACGAGCGCGGCCACGCAGAGCACGACGTGCGCCCGGATGCGGCCCGGGATCGTCTTGAGCCACCTTCCGCGCACGAACGTCCTCAGGCGGCCGCCTCGCCCCGGGTCGGCGGGCTTCCTGTCCGAAGGCGGCGCGGGCGGCGCGGGCGGACGCGGAGCGGGAGCCGCCGGCGGTGCCGGACTCATCGTCATGACGTGCCCTCCTGCAGGGACAGCGTGATGGTCGTCCAGGCGCCCACGTGGATGCGGTCGCCGTCGCCGACCGGAACGGGCACGTTCACCGGGATCGGCTCCGTTCCGCCGTTCACCGTGGTGCCGTTCGTCGAACCGGGGTCGATCAGGTGCCAGGCGCCGTCCGGCCGCGCGAGCAGGACGGCGTGCAGATGCGAGACGCCCGGGTCCTCGGGCGGCGCGCTGAGGTCGATCTCGGGCAGCAGCGCGCGGGAGGCGCTGCGCCGCCCGATCCGGACCTGCGGGCCGGCCAGCGGGACGCGGCGCTCGGGGCAGTACGGCGGGAACGCGAGCCCTCCGCCGTCCGGTCCCATCTCCGCGACCACCGAGTCGAAGTAGGCGCGGTCGGCGATGACCAGCGCGTGCGGGCCGGGCGCCGGGGCCGGGCGGGGGACGACGGGCACGCTGCCCTCCCGCTGCTGCGGTACCAGCGGCACCGCGCGCGCGGTGCCCGCCGGGGTGAACTCGACGGTGTAGACGGTGCCGGTCTCGAAGTCGTACCCGTCCTCCTCGCAGAAGCGGCCGGAACGCGGCGTCCCGCAGTGCGGGCAGGCCGGCTCCTCCGCGGGCCCGGCGGCCGGGGCGGGTCCCGGCGCGGCCCCGGACGCGGACTCGGGCTCCGGCTCGGCGAACTCGGCGCGCCGCGCGCCCTCCATGAGGTCACCGCACACGTCGCAGTAGTCGGTGGACTGGGACGCGTGACCGCTCGGACAGACCGGCATGGGCCTCAGCCCCCTGCCTCGTCGCCGTGCCGGGTCCGCACGGTCCGGACGGAGCGGGTGTCGAGCGACATCTCGTCCGCCTTCGCCACGTCCCGCTTCAGCCGCACGGTGCCGCGCGCCGGGTCGACCACGTCCACGACCTTGTCGAGCAGGCCGGAGATCTGCTGGTTGCCGACCTCGCGCGCCAGCACCACGGCGCGTCCGAGCCGGGCGGTCGCGGTGTCCTCGTCGCCCTCCCGCCGCGCCTCCAGGCCCTGCTGGATCGCCTCGGCGAGCTCGGACTGGCCGGTGTGGTGCGCGACGCGGCCGTTGATGCGCGTCGACCTGGCCTCGTCGTCGGTCCACTCGGCGATGACGTTGCCGGACGCGAGGACCCGGTCGCCCGCGACGAGCTTCACCCACGCGGCCCGCATCTGCCGCCCCACGTCGCCGGGCTGCACCTCCACGCACAGGTGGTACTCGCGGTTCTCGGCGCCCCACGCGCCGAGCGGGTAGTCGCCGGTCTGCGGGCCCGACTCGCCCCGGCGGCCGGTGAGGTCCTCCACGGCGGGGACCATCTGCTTGATGAACCGCAGCCTCGCCTGCTGCGGCGTCCAGACGCGCAGCGTCACGTCCGCGACCTGCTTGCCCATCGCGGCCTGCGTCATCGCCAGGAAGTCGGCCTCCAGGTCGGCCGGGTCGGGGACGTCGAGGAACCCGCCCAGCAGCACCGAGGTGATCTTGCGGAGCTCGGCGACGTTCCAGTCGGTGCCGACGCCCCGCGCGTCGCACAGGAAGCGGCCGGCGCACAGGCGCAGCGCCGCGTCCAGCTCCTCGTCGGACTCGTGCTGGTTCTTCCCGTCGGTGAGCAGGATCGCGTGCTTGACGGCGCCCGCCGCGACGGCGTCGTGCCCGGTGAACAGCCGGTCGGCGAGCCGCAGCCAGGACCCGATCGCCGTCCCGCCGGCCGCCTCCAGCCGCCCCACCGCGTCCACCGCGCCGCGCCGGGACGCCGCGTCCGCCCGGACGAGCCGCTCCCCCTGCGGGTACACCATCCGCGGCCGGTTCGCTCCCGCGACCACCGCGAAGTGCACGCCGTCGCGCAGCACGTTCACCGCCGCCCGCGCCGCCCGCTTCGCCGCCGCCATCTTCCCCCGGTACGACATCGACCCGGAGGTGTCGATCATGATGATCTCCGCGGCGGGGGCGCGGCCGCCGTCCGCCACCGGGCCCGGACCGCCGGACGAGCGCGCCTCCACCGAGACGATCGCGTGCATCTCCCGTCCGCCGGCCGGGAGGTAGGGGTTCTGGTCCACCCGCACGGTGAACTCCGGAAAATCGCTCATGCCCGCTCCCTGCTCGGTCCTGGCGGCGGGTAGCGAAGGACCGCCACCGTCACGTTGTCGTGCCCGCCCGCGTCCAGCGCCGCCCGCATCAGCCGCCGCGCCGCGTCCAGCGGCCCGTCCCGGCCGGTGAGGGCCACGGCGGCGAGGTCGGACGGCTCCGGCAGGTCGTTCCACAGCCCGTCGCTGCACAACACCACCAGCCCCGGCCCCGTCGGCCGGAACGCCGCCACGTGCGGGTCGAGCGGGCCCGCGTCCGCCCCCAGCCAGGCGGTCAGCACGTGCGCCCGCCGGTCGGCCCACGCGTCCTCGGCGCTCATCGCCCCCTGCTCGATCATGGACGAGGCCCACGAGTCGTCCGTGGTGAGCCGGCACGAGCCCGCCGGAGACAGCCAGTAGGCGCGGCTGTCGCCGACCCATCCGACGGTGATGCCGCCCGCGTCGACGACGGCCGACACGAACGTGCACGCGGGTGAGGAGTCGGGGTCGCCGGGCAGCCCGGCCACGACCTCGCCCGCGCGCGCCACCGCGTCGCGCATCGCGCTCCGGGGGTCCATGCCGGCGGTGACGCGGTCCGTCAGGACGGCCAGCGCCGCCTCGGCCGCCAGCCGCGACGCCTCCTCCGACCCGGGCGCCGTCGCGACCCCGTCGCAGACCACCGCGCACACGCCCGCGGGCAGCGCCGCCAGCGCGAACGCGTCCTCGTTGCGGCTGCGCCGCAGCCCGAGGTCGCTCACCGCCGCCCCGAACCGCCCGGCCTCGGCCTCAAGGTGCTCCCGCCCGCTCGGCTGCCGCAGCCCGCACTGCTCGCAGTACCCGTCGGCCCCGACGGCCCCGCCGCCGCAGTCCACGCAAGCGCCTCCGGCTCCGCCGCCCTCACCCGGAGGCGCGGGCGGGCCGGACGGCCGCTCCGGCGAGCGGGCCTGGCGGGGCACGGTGCCGGGCGCCGGCGGGACGCTCCGCGAAGCCGGGGCCGCCGCGACGCCCGGAAGGGCGGTGCCGAGCGGCGGCGTCCTGGGCGTGGTCGGGTCGGGCCGCCCGCACTCCTCGCAGAAGCGGTCGCGTTCGTTGACGGGCTCGCCGCAGGTACGGCAGAGCGCGACGGGGGTGTGCTGGTCCGCGTTCATGGTCAGAAGAGCGTCCTCGGACGGACGGCGTTGGCCCGTTTGACCATCGCGTGGCGGTGCTCGGCTCCGTCGGCGAGCTTGGCGAGCACGCGGTAGACCTCCTCCAGCTTCTTGCGGAGGGCCTGCTCGTCCAGGTCGGTGCCGAGGATCTGCTGCCGCACCCCGCGCGGCGCCGAGCCGCGGTCGGCGCGGACCCAGGTCAGCGCCGCCTCCAGCACCTCGGCGGCGAACGCGGCCGACCGCTCGGTGTCCAGGCGCAGCGACGACAGCCGCCGTCCCGCCTCGATGAGCGCGGGCGCGTTCAGCTCGGTGGGGCCGCGCCCCCGCACGGCGGTGGCGACGGCGGCGAGCTGCGCGGCGAGGTAGTGGCTGGAGATGCGGGGGACCGAGTCGAGGACGCGTTCGGCGGACGCGCGGTCGCCCGCCGCGAGCCGCGTTCGGGCCAGTCCGAACGCGGCGCTGACGTGGGTGGGATCGGTGCGCCAGACCGTCTCGTAGTAGTAGGCGGCGGCGGCCGTCTCGCCCAGCGTCTCGTGGCAGAACGCCAGCGCCAGCTTGGGCGCCTGCTCGCCCGGCGCGAGGTCGTACAGGTCGTTGAACACCGCGACGGCCTCGGTGCCGCGCCCGCCGGCGAGGGCGCGCGCGCCCCGGTACCAGTCGACGCGCCAGTCGTCCGGGGCCTCGGCGGCGATGTCCTCCAGCAGGTGCGCGGCGCCGTCGAGGTCGCCCAGCTCGATGCGGACGCGCACCAGCGCGAGCCGCACCTCGCGGGACGCGACCGGCGCGGACGCCAGCGCCGCGGCCAGGTCGGCGGGGTCGCGGGCGGTGAGCCCGGCGAGGAACGCCGCGGCCGGGTCGGAGGCGTACACCAGCGGGACGGGCAGCGCCGCCGCGGCGGCGGCCGGCTCCACCGGCGCCAGGATCGGCGGGGGCCCGCCGCTCCCCCGGGCGCCGTCCAGGCCGCCGACGATCTCGGTTCCGGCCGTCTGCTGCTCGGGCCCGAACAGGGGCGACGGCGCGGGGCGCGGGCGCCCGTCCTCGGCCGACAGGACCTCCCGCAGCACGCCGGTGAGCTGCTCGGCCATCTCGGCGGCGCTCTGGAACCGGCGGGCCGGGTCGGGGTGCGTGGCGCGGCGCAGCAGCCGGTGGTAGGACTCGTGCCGCTGGAAGAGCGGCACCTCCTCGCGCGGCGGCAGGCTGCGCAGGTGCCGCCCGGTGTACCCGCGGAACGGGAAGCTCAGCACGGCCAGCGTCCGGCCGACGGTGTAGAGGTCGGAGCTGACCGAGGGGCCCTGCGAGCCGATCTCGGGGGCCTGGTAGCCGGGCGTGCCGAAGATCGGGCTGTCCGCGTCGAAGGCCCGCCGGACGCCGCCGAGGTCGATCAGCTTGAGCTGCTCCTCGGACTGGATGGCGTTGTCGGGCTTGAAGTCGCAGTACAGCAGCCCGACGCCGTGCAGGTAGCCGAGGGCGCTCAGCACCTCCAGGCCGTAGGCGATCACCTGGCCGAGCGGCAGCGACGCCTGGTCGCCCTGCGCCTGGCGGGCGCTGAGCAGGATGTCCTTCAGCGAGCGGCCCCCGACGTACTCCATCACGATGTAGCCGGACTCGCCGTGCCGCACGAAGTTGTAGATCTTGACGATGTTGGGGTGCTCGACCTCGGCGAGGAACGCGCGCTCGGCGGTGGCGGCGGCCAGCGAGTCGGCGTCGCCGGTGTCGAGCAGGCCCTTGAGAACGACCCACCGCTCGCTCACGTTGTGGTCGCGGGCCAGGTACACCCAGCCGAGCCCGCCGTGCGCGAGGCAGCCGAGCACCTCGTACTGCCCGCCGATCATCTCGCCGGGCCGCAGCTTCGGGGTGAACGAGAACGGGTGCCCGCAGTTGCGGCAGAAGCCCTCGGTGCGTCCCGGGCGCCCGCCCCGGCTGCGCCCGACCTTCTCGTCGCACTTGCTGCAGAAGCGCCGGTTCTCCGGCACCTCCGGATTCTCCATGATCGCCGAGGCGGGGTCGCGGGCCGGCACCGGCGGCACCTCGACGAGCCCGGCGCCGAGCATCCCGCGCCTGGCCGAGCCGCTGGAGCCCGTCCCCCGGGTGCCGCCGCGCGAGGCCGTCCGCCCGGATCCGACGCTGCCCGACCCGCTCGTCGGCGCGCTGCCGTACGACGTCCCCTGCCCGCTGCGCCCGCTCTGGCCGGACGAGCCGGGCGGCATGCCCGCGGGCGGCGCGGGCGCCGCCGGGGTCGTCACCGGCGCCGCGGACCCCACGATTGGTCAGCAGAACCCTCACGGGCGA
>NZ_JBFARL010000058.1:0-40190 GCF_040674655.1 Actinomadura sp. NPDC049753
GCGAGGCGGCCCCGGAGGTGGTCGTCAACGAGTTGACCGCCATCGGGGACATCGATACTCGCCATTTCGAGCGCAGCTTCGCCGCGACCGACCGGTTGCGGATCGAGGGCAACGACAATCTGCTCGCGGCCGCGCGGGCGACGGGGGTGCGGCGGTTCGTCGCCCAGAGCAACGGCGCGTTCACCTACGCGCGGACCGGTGGGCGGGTCAAGAGCGAGCAGGACTCCCTGGACCGTTCACCGGTCGCTCCGATGGCTGCGATGATCGCCGCGGTCGAGCATCTGGAGAAGGCCGTGCTGGGCGCGCAGTGGACCGAGGGGATCGTGCTGCGCTACGGCGCGTTCTACGGGCCGGGCACCTCCATGGCGCCGGGTTCGCAGCAGCTGGAGATGATCCGCAAGCGCAAGTTCCCGGTCGTCGGCGACGGTGGTGGGGTGTGGTCGTTCGTCCACATCGCCGACGCTGCGCAGGCCACGGTCGCGGCGATCGAGAACGGGGCCCGCGGTGTCTACAACATCGTGGACGACGACCCCGCCCCGGTCGCGGAATGGCTGCCGGAACTGGCGGCGATGCTGGGGGCCAAGAAGCCGCTGCGTGTGCCGCGGTTCGTCGGTCGGCTGGCCGCCGGACAGGCCGGAGTCGTGCTCATGACCGAACTGCGCGGCGCGTCCAACGCCAAGGCCAAGCGCGAACTGGGCTGGCACCCGGCACACCCCACCTGGCGCCAAGGCCTCCAGCCCGCGGCATGACTTGCCGAGCGTCGCCCGACCATCCATGATGTTCAGTACATACTGAACATCATGGATGGTTTGGATCAGGTGGACGGAATGGCCGATGACCGGGAGCGGATCCTGGAGTGGGTGGAGCGGGCGGCGGTCTTCTGCATGGACGAGTACGCCGTGCCGCCCATCGCCGGCCGCGTGCTGGCCTGGTTGATGATCTGTGACCCGCCGGAGCAGTCGGCGGGTCAGATCGCCGAGGCGATCGGCGCGAGCCGGGCGTCACTGGCCACCAGCATGCGCCTGCTCGTCGACGCCGGATTCGTGCGCCGCCGCATCCGGCCGGGGCGCAAGACCCACTACTACCAGGTGGACGATGACGCCTGGGAAAGGGTCGTCCGGCGCAGAGTCGCGGGCCTGGCCGCGTTCCGTGAGATCACAGCGGCGGGCATGGAGCTGGCCGGGCCGGATCCGGCGCGCACCGGGCGGCTGCGTGTGGCGCACGACGTTTTCGACTGGATGGACAAGGCCTTCGCGAGTCTGCCCGGGCCGCGGCGTGAGGGAGATGTCGATGAGGCGTGAGCAGGGTCGCACCGCGATCGTGGCCGGGGCCGGGATCGGAGGGCTGGCCGCGGCTGTCGGCCTGCTGCGCGGCGGATGGGACGTCACCGTGCTGGAGCGGGCCCGGGAATTGGGGGAGGTGGGCGCCGGCTGGTCGTTCGCGCCGAACGCGTTGCGCGCGGCCGACGCCCTGGGCGTCGGTGAGGAGTTCCGGGCGTGCTCGGTGCCCACCGAGGCGGGCGCCACGATGCGGCTGCCGGACGGCGCCTACCTGATGCGATTCCAGCCGGAGGCCGACCAGGCCTTGCTGGCCAACCATCGCGCCGACCTGCAGCGCGTACTGGCCCGGCACGTGCCGGCGGAGAAGATCCGTACCGGCTGTGAGGTGACCGGCGTCCGTCAGGACGGCGCCGGCGTCACGGTCATCCGCCGTGACGGCGGCGAGATGCGGGCCGACCTGCTGGTGGGGGCCGACGGCATCCACAGCACGGTTCGCCGTGGCGTCTGGCCGGACGCGCCCGAGCCCGTCTTCCAGCGCATCCTGTGCTGGCGCGGGGTGACAGAGCCGGGCGCGGTCTGGCCGGTGAGAGGCTTCCAGACCTGGGGCCGCGGCGCCCGGTTCGGCGCGCACCCGCTGGTCGGAGAGCGGGTGTTCTGGTTTCTCACTGTCCGCCAGGAGCAGCCGGGCCTGCGTTTCGATGACGATCTCGGCGAGGTGGCGGCCCGAACGCGCGGCTGGCATGAGCCCATCCCGCGCCTACTGGCCGCCACGCCCCCCGAAGCCGTGCTGCGCCACGACATCTACGACCTGGACCCGCTGCCCTCCTACGCCAAGGGCCGTATCGCGCTGCTCGGCGATGCCGCCCACGCGATGACTCCCTTTCTGGCACAAGGCGCCTGCCAGGCACTGGAGGACGCCGTCGTGCTCGCGGCCGAAGCGGCCGGCGCCGACTCCGTCCCGCAGGCCCTGGACCGCTACGACAAGGCCCGCCGCCCCCGCTCTCAGCAGGTCCAGCGCATGGCGAGGACCGACCCGAGGCTCAGCCTGTCCACCAGCGGCACGACCTACCGGCTCATGACCGCGATGACCCGCCTGGCCTCCACCGGCATGGCCCGCCGCAAGAGCGCCCGACTCTGGGACTGGACCCCTCCAGTTCTTTCCGCAGAAGGCACCCGGTGACGATCGAGAACACGATGCTCGGCGGGGCGACGCACGCTGCGCGACCACCCTCCATGCGCCACAGGATCCAACGCACCACGACCCGGCACTCGCCCCCAACGAGCACGGCTCGCGGCTACGCGCCGCACCATGACTTCACAACTGATCCAGTGCAGGGAGCAAACCGGCCCGGGACCTTCAGGGCGTCTGGTCTTTGGAAGACCGGAGTCGCCTGACCAGCTCGATCAGGCCGCGGACCGAGGTGATGATCGCCGAGCCGACGGCGCCCACCAGTGGCTCGCGTTCCTCTTCGGCGGTCGGGCCAGGGTCCGGCGTAGCAGGGGTGGGGCACCGCCCGCGGTAGGCCTCCAACTGGGCGGCGGACGCCAGGCCGAAGAACAGCGCGATCGAACTGAGGAACGACCACAGCAGCAGCGCCATCACCGCGGTGAGTGGACCATAGGTGCTGCCGAAGGCGGTGTGCTGGCCGGTGTAGAACGCCAGGCAGAAGGTGAACAGAGTCCAGAGTGTCAAGGTGACCAGCGCGCCGAAGGCCAGCCACGTGTGGCCGGGTTGCCTGCGGCGGGGGGAGCCCCGAAACAGCACCGACGTGGAGGCCAGCGCGAGCAGGAATCCCAGAGGCCAGCGCACCAGGTCGAAGGACGAGCGCAGACCCTCGCCCCAGCCGTAGACCTGGGCGAGGGCATCGCCGATGGCGTCACCGCCGCCCATGACCGTAAAGCCGGACACCATCAGCGCACCCGCCGTGACCGCCAGCACCGCTCCTCTGCCGTACTTGCGGTGAAACGGACGGTCACGTTTCATGCCGTAGATCCGGTTCGCGCCGCGCTCGATCTGAGCCATCGCGCTGGTCAGGGACGCCAGCGCGGTGGCGAGACCCAGCCACAGGGCGAGCGCGTCGCGGCTCTGCCGCTGTTCGCCGAGCACCTCACGGACGGCATCGCTGGCCCCGCCGGGGGCCAGCCGGCTCAGCGTCAGCTGGATCACCTGGCCCAACTGCTCCTGGTGGATGACCGAACTCAGCCCGACCAGGGCGATGGTCCCAGGAACGATCGACAGGCACATCTGGAACGCCAGCGCCCTGGAGTGGCTCATACCGTCGCCGTACCTGAACCGGATCCACGAATCGCGGGCCAGGTGTCCCACGCCGTACTCGCGCAGGGTGGTCCAGGCATCGCCGGCCGAGAGCTCCTCGCCGCTCATGGTGCGCGTCTGGGGCACGACAGTCACCGATGTCACGGCGACACCGTACCTATTGTGATGATGCTCCCCGACTCGCACGTGCTGCCCGGCATCGACAGGCATGCCCTTCTGGGCGCTGGAGGGCGCGGAAGCCGACTGGAGTTGTGGCCAGCAGCCCAGGCAGCCGGTGAGCCCCTGCGCCCTCCAGTTCGTCGCCTGAGAACCTCAGGGCCCCCGGAACTGGCCGGAAACCTGTTCAGGCCGGTGCGGTAGCCAACCACCGCCACCGCGGTATCTCCAGGGCGGTCACTGCGATCGCCAGCACCGTCGCGGCGACGGCTGCAGGGACCGGCCAGGCGATCCAGGACGCGGCGACGGCGACCGCAAGGTGCAGTATCACCAGCGCGATCGTTATTGATCCGGGCACCGCAACGATTGTGTTGGCCTTGTCGCCTGGTGTCGAGAAGACCGTAGGCAGCCCGACGAGCACTACCACCACGAGGACGGCGAGAGGGATCGAGTGCGGTGCCAGCGCCCATGGCGCCGCGACCCACGCGACCAACTCGGCCAGGAACCGCAGTACCGATGCCGCCTTCGTGTCGGGGGCTCGGCCCCCCGGACTCTTTGGCACAGACCGCAAGATAGCGGACAGAGGTAAAGCTCACCACTTCGAAAGCGCGACACCGAGGAGGCTGTCGATTTGAAACTGGCGCCGGGGCCGGATCAGCACATAGCCCAGATCAGTGACGGCCTTCTGCACTCCGGCTCCGGCGAACCCCTTGTCGCACACGATCGGGCACGGCCCGGGCGCGGGCGGCTGGACATGCACAGATGCACCGCCTGAAGCCGCTCGTCCAGCTCCTTGGAGTGGGCCAGGCTGAAGGAGCACACCGCGCCCTCGGCGGTGGTGACCAGCATTAGCTCGGCGCCCCAGTAGAAGGCGTGGTGGGACTTGTCCATGCCGTAGCCGGCGATCTCGCCCGGGTCCGAGCGGTGCACGGTGGTGCGCGAGGCGCCGCAGCGCACCGGGGTGCCGTCCATCAGCCGCAGCCGTTCCTGCCAGGAGGGCGTCTGGCGGACCGGCCCCGCCGCCGCGGCCAGCAGCGGGGCCGCATGGCGCAGATGCCGGTTGTATTCAGACTGGTAGGGCAGGCGCGGGAACAGGTGTCCGATCCGGGCCGGGGCCAGGCGCAGCCACGTGCTCGGCATCGCATGCCAGCAGGACCTGGGCGACGGCCACGCAGACCAACTCGGCATCGCTCAGCAGCCGGGCACGGCCCCGCCGCCGCTGGCGCCGCGAAGGCAGGACGTGATCGTCCAGATGAACATAGAGTGCGGTCAGAAGGGCGTCCAAGTCAGTCTCACACCGACCATGGGCGCCCTTCGCTGTGTCCGCACCCGGTTCAGCGATTTCCCATCAAGGATCTAGCGCTGCTGCTCCTGCCTCTAACTCAGCGGGGTGTATGTGTAACTGGTGGTACAGGTTTGATCTGAGGTTGATGAAATGCCCTAGCATGTCGATTCGACCGTTCCGGTCCACGTCGCGAAATGGACGCTCACATGTTCAGGAATACTTGCCTGGCGACCGTCGTCGGCCTTGGCGTCTTGATCGCTGCCGGTTGTGCGGAGAAGGGACATGAGAAGACGGCGGCTGTAACGACGAGCCCCATACGTCCGCCCACGAGTGGCGCAAATACCCACGCATGTTCTCTCAACGAGAGAGACATCGACCGGAGCGTCCCCCGGACGGCACCCGCGGGGATTTTCTGGAAGCGCTTCAAGGGCGTTGCAGTGCCGTTCTCTCCGTCAGCCGGGCCAATGACGGTCCAAGGAGAGGTCGCGCGTTGCTACACGCACACGCCCAGTGGGGCACTGATGGCCGCGGTTCAAATCAGGGTGCGGCTCGAGCGGGCGGCTGGATGGCAGAAGATCCTGAGACAGCAGGTTGCTTCGGACGCGGGCAAGGCGGCCTATGCACAGACGCGGGGGTCTCACCAGGTCGTACCGGCAGCGAGGGCGGCGCAGATTGCGGGCTTCCGGATCGTCTCGTACACCACCCAGAATGCAGTGATCGGAACGGTGTCGCGCGACCCGGCGCGCGGCGGACATACAGCCATGACTACGACCGTGAGGTGGGACGGCGACTGGAAGCTAGTGCTGACCCCACATGGCTCAGTGGCCTCGGTGATTCGGGCGGACGACTCACGTTCCGGGTATGTTCGCTGGGGTGGCTTCTGACCGCTGGAGGACAGATCCGTATCGCGCAAGCGCGCGCAGACTCTGGGGGACGGCTGTGAAGAGGAACCCCGGGAGCCAGTTTCGGGAGCCACCGCAGTCAGGCTTCCCCCGACTCAATGCGACGTAGTCAAGGCGTTCTTGCAGGTAAGAGGCGCCCCGTTCGACTCAGATCGACTTCTCTGTTTTGCTTCCCGCCAAAAGGTCACTGGTTCGAACCCAGTGTCACCCACCCCAAGTTTCCTCAGGTGACGGCGTTGTCCCTGATCTGATCTCGTGTGTCCCGATGACCGCTTCGTAGTCTCGGGAGCCAGCCACGGGACCAATTCGTACGCTTCGCAGATTCCCGAAGCGCTCACCCAGGCGGCCGATCATCTTGAGTGCGTCGTCGTCCGGGCCCGGTCGAGGTCGCCGACGAAAGCCGCACTGGCTGCTTTGGAACCTCGTTGGCTCGCTTGGAGTCTGCCACGCTGAGGCGATCCCCGTCACCGGCCCGAACGCGGCTTCGACGGTGTTATCTGGGCATCGTTCTTGGTGTCCGCGCTCGTCCTCGCCGACGTCGGCGAGCCGACAGATCTACTCGCGAGGTCCCGCCGGGGGAGTGGTGGGCTGGCGCCGTCGCCCTTGCCGGGAACGCGACGAGGGCCACGGCCACGCACGCCTCACCGCAGAGGAGATCGCGTCCGCGACGTGCCGGCGAGGGTGGCCGGGGCGCGTCGGGTACGGCCACTCCAAGTCGGGGTGGCTACGCTTCAAAACATGCGCTCACAGTAGGTGATGGCCCGGGGGGTGAGAGATGGGCGGTGCGGGCGGGTACGGGATGGGATGGCTCGCGTTGGAGGCCTTCGATCCGGCGCCGGTCGCGGTGGCGTTGACGGTCGGACCGGAACATCGCCTGGTGTACACCAACCTCGCCTACCGGGCGTTCGTGGGGGACCGCCCGCTTGGTGAGCCGATCGGGGATGCGTTCGGCGCTGCGGCCAAGCAGGACTACGGCGGTCTGTTCGATCGCGTCCTGGCCACCGGCGAGCCGATGAGCCTGGTCGAGGCGCCGGTGCGGCCGGCCGCGGCGGGAGCCGGCGAACAGGAGCGGTACTTCTCCTTCAGCCTCTCTCGGTTCACCCATGAGCGGCCGGGGGTTCTGGTGGTCGCGGTCGAGGTCACCGAGCAGGTCGCCGCTGTTCGACGGGCAGACCGGGCGACCGAGGAGCAGAAGCGGTCGCGCCGCCGGTTCGAGAGCCTGGTGTGGATCAACGCGCAGGTCGTGTGGGTGACGGACACCTTCGGCCAGGTGATCGAATCGAGCGGTGGTTGGGAACGGATCACCGGGCAGAGCCGGGAAGAGTTCCTCGGCGAGGGCTGGACGCAGATGCTGCACCCCGACGACCGCGAGCCGACGTTGCGGTCGTGGGAGCAGACGCGCCGCCAGGGCCGCCCTTGGCACTACATGTACCGGGTCCTTACGCGCGAGGGCGAGTACCGGCATTTCGACGTGCGCTCGGCGCCGGTGGTCGAGGACGGCGTCGTGGTCGAATGGATCGGCACCTGCTTCGACATCGAGCGGGAGTGGCGGGAGCGGCAGCGCCGTGAACTGCTCGACCGTGCCGCGGCGGTGGCCGCGGAGCAGACCGCGCTGGTCGAGATGTTCGCCGCGCTCGCCGAAGTACTGGTTCCGGCGTTCGCCGACGGGTGCGGCGTGTATCTGCTACCCGATCTTGGGAGCCGTCCCGCCGGCGCCCTGATCATCGCACAACGCGTCGCCACCGCCGCGGCCGGCGGTCTACGACGCCAACCGCCCGGGGGCGAGGAGCGGTTCGCTGCCGATAGCGGGTTCGCCCGTGCGCTGCAGCGGCGCCTTCCCTTGCAGCGCACCTTCCCGCCGGGCCGGCCGCCGGCCGACCTGCTGCCTGCCAGCACCATCGACTGGCTGACCGCGACCGGCGCCACCAGCGTCGTGCTGATGCCGGTCGTCGTCGACGGCGCCGTCGCGGCTGCGGTCACCGCCGCCCGACGCGGCGAACGCGGTCCGATGAGCCCCGACGACATCGCCCTCATGCGGCAGATCTTCGAGCACACCCATGACGCGCTGAGCGGCGCCGTCCGGTTCCACCGGACCCAGCAGGTCGCGCTGGCCCTGCAGCACGGTCTGCTCGCCGAGCCTCCGCAGCTCGACGACCTGCAGATCGTCGCCCGGTACGTGGCCAGTCCCGCTGCGGCCGAGGTGGGAGGCGACTGGTACGACTCGTTCGTGCTTCCCGACGGCGCGACCGCGGTGGCCATCGGCGACGTCGCCGGCCACGATCTGGCGGCCGCCGTCGGCATGAGTCAGCTCCGCAACATGCTGCGTGTGCTGACCGCCGATCGTCTCGCTCCGCCCGGGGAGATCCTGCGCCGGCTGAACGACGCGATGGAGACGCTGGCGCCCGAAGTGACGGCGACGTGTGCCCTGGCCCGCGTCGAGGAGGCCGGGCCCGGCCGGTGGCGGCTCAACTATGCGGTGGCCGGGCACCCGCCGCCGCTCCTGATGACCCCCGGCGGCAGCCGCTTTCTGCGCGGCGGGGCCAATCCTTTGCTGGGCTTGCCCTGGGAGCAGCGCTACCGCAGCTCGACCGCACCGCTCCCGCCCGGCTCCACCTTGCTGCTGTACACCGACGGCCTCGTCGAACACCCCGGTGAGCACTTGGACATGGGTTTGGACCGGCTCCGCCGTCGAGCCTCCGCACTCGCACGCCGATCCCTGGACCAGGTGTGCGACGGCCTTCTGGCCGACCTGCCCATCACCGGCACCGATGACATCGCCATGATCGCCGTCCGAACATCCGACGCCCACTCGCGGCGGCGGCCAGCGACGCACCAGCCGTGACCAGCCCGGCGAGTTGGTCGACCCCCGCCGCCCGGATCGGCACCATGCCCAAGATCGCCACACTGAAGGCGATCTTGAAACCGAACGACTACTCGCTCAGGAAGGCCCGCAGGCGCTGAGCATCAGCCGCCTGGCCCGAGAGGTCGGCACCTGCACCACGGCCGTCCGCAACCCGTCGATGGGTCACTCTCTGTGGGAGTCGGTGCCGCAGGCGGTCGTCCTGGTCGGGCGTCGTTGCCGGGTTGTTCCTGATCTACAATGTAAAGGCATCGGCTGAGTGAGCAGCTTCGCCTCCGAAGGAGACTGTCATCCTTGGCGCCTCAGATTGCCGGAACGTAGCCGCCGATCAGGTGCAGGTCCGAGCCGCAGGTCGTGCCGGCGGTGACCTTGACGATGACGTCCTGGTCGTTGCGGATCTGCGGGTCGGGCACGTTCTCGACCCGCAGTTTGTTGACCCCTTACCAGCACAGGGCCTTCACAGCCGTCCCTTTCCGCTCGCCCGCTTGGTCGCCTGCTCCAGCACTTCCCGCCCGGGGTGGGGCGGGTGATGGGTGGCGAGTACGCCAGCAGGACCTCCCCGGCCTCGATCAATGGCTTGGCCTGACGCAGCGCCTGCCGTACGCGCTGCCGGGGGTCGGCTTGGCCAGGCGTCCTAGCACTCCGCCGCCGGTGTCGTCGCGCCGCGCAGCGAGTTCAGTGCCCTTTGTGCCGGGCGCAGTACGTGCGCGAACTGCCGGGTCACGCCCGGCTCAGGGCCAGGGGACGCGGTAGCGCAGGAGCCGGAACGGCGTGGGTCCTCGGTTTTCGGCGTGGCCACCCCACGTAGGAGGCGGAGTTCGGTCTCCTCAGGTTGCAGGCGGTCCTGACCGAGCATGACGGGGACGACGTGGAGCTCCGGCCTGTTTCGACCTGGACGACCTCAGGTGCCCGGCCACCGTCGAAATGAGCCGCGGGGGGGGGTGATGTGTAGGTCGCTCCAGCGAGCGGTGGCCAGCCCGGGCCGACGGTCGGACGGAGCGCGGATCGCGTCAGTCAAGCGGTGGCGTAGTCGGACAGGGCGGGCTCCAGCAGGTCGAAGGCTCGGGTGGCGTCGGCGGCGATCGTGCGAGCGATCTGGTCGTTGGAATGGCCGGCGAGGGTGAGCATCTGGATGCGGTGGAACAGCACGCGCTCGACGGTGCCCAGCAGGCCGGCGGCGGTCTGGACGGTGACGTCGTCGGGCTGGGCACCGGTGATCTCGGCCAGTGCCCGCGCCAGATGGTCTTCACGCTGGTCGTGCAGGCCGCGCAGGCAGGCGCTCAGAGTCGGGCTGTCGGCGACCATGCGGGCGAATCGCTGGCCGGAGAAGCCGGCGACGGGGTCCTGGGCGGCCACGGCCTCGCCGAACGCGCGGCGCAGCGCGGCCAGCGCCGACTCCCCTGGTCGTCGGGCGGCGACGGCGTCGGCGAGGGAGGCGGCAAACTGCTCCTGATGGTCCAGTGCCAGGTCTTCCTTGCGTGGGAAGTAGTTGGTGACGGTCTTCTTGGCCACGCGGGCGGCGGCGGCGATCTCGGCGATGGTCGTCTGCTCGAAGCCCTGGGTGATGAACAGCCGGGTGGCGTGGTCGGAGATCAGTTGCCGGGTCTCCTGCTTCTTGGTTTCGCGCAGCCCGCTGGTCGCGGCCGGTGTCTGAGTGCCCATGGGAGCAATCTTACCCTCGTGGCATGTTTATGTTGACACTCCCTGGAGCCTCAGGCTAAATTTACGTCCGTAGTAAGTTGCGCCGCTAGCCCGCCACGGCACCAGGCGCGGCAGCAGCCCTCCGGCGCCAGCGCCCCCTGCCCCACTACCGCGGCTACTGACCCCGTTCACCTTGCAAGGAGATTCATGCAGTTCACCGCCTCTACCGTGTCGCTGACCGTGGACGACGTCACCGCCTCCCAAGAGTTCTTCATCGCCCACCTGGGGTACACCCTCCAGCAGGCCGCCGACGGTTTCGCGTCCCTGTCCCGCCCCGACGCGGTCGACCTCGTCCTGCTCGCCCGCGGCATCCAGGTACTGCCGCCCGAGCAGCGCGACCAGCACGCCAGCGGCGTGATCCTGGCCTTCACCCTCGCCGACGGTCTGCAAGAACAGGAGAAGCGGCTGCGGGACGCCGGCGTCGAGATCACCATGCCACTGCGCCAGGAACCCTGGGGCGAGCGCCTGTTCCAGGTCACCGACCCCAACGGAGTGATCGTCCAGTTCGTGGAGTGGGCCGCCACGAACACCGCCTGACATCCCCTCCGCGATCACTCCGCCTTCGCCCGGCCACGAACACACGAAAGAGAGCCTCCCGTTGCGCAAGCTGGTGTACTACATCGCCACCACCCTCGACGGTTTCATCGCCGGGCCTGATGGCGCCGACCCCACCGGCCCGAACGGCTTTTGGCCCCTGCCCGCCGACTACATCCAGCACATCGCGGCCCACTACCCCGAGACCCTGCCCGGCCCGGCACGCACCGCCCTGTCCGTCACCGCCGAAGGCACCCACTTCGACACCGTCCTGGAAGGGCGCCGCAGCTACCAGATCGGGCTGGAGGCCGGGGTCACCGACGCCTTCCCCCACCTGCGGCACCTGGTCTTCTCCCGGACTCTCACCGAAAGCCCCGACCCCGCCGTCGAGCTCGCCACCGACCCCGTCCAGACAGTAAGCGACCTCAAACGCCAGAACGGCAAGGACATCTGGCTCCTCGGCGGCGCCGAACTGGCCGGCGCACTCTACTCCCAGATCGACCAGCTGATCCTCAAAGTCGGCGCGCTAAGCCTCGGCACCGGCATCCCGCTCTTCTCCCGTAGCGCCGACTTTGATCCACGCACCTGGCAACTCACTGACCACATCGTGCTCGACAGCGGCGCAATGTTCCTGACCTACGACCGCCCCGCCGACTCCGCCACCACCGCGTAAGAACGCGGGCCCATGGCCCTTCCTGAGCCACTCTCGTCGGTGGCTGTGACCGGCACGCACGCCGTTAACTCTGAGCCGGCCCGAGGGGCGGCAGGTGGAATCAGAGCGATCCCGGCACAGCCTTGTCGATCTCGGCTGCAGACCGCGATCAACGTTACCGAACCAACAAGCTGGATACCTCTCTGCTCGGCGCTCTTGAAAAAGAGATAAGAGGTGCCGAAACCATACAGTCCCGCCGGGGTCCGGGTGCGGCCCGCACCGAGGCGGGCACGGCCTCGCCTTGACTGGCGGCCAAAGCTGACCCAAGCCCGGGTCACCGTCGAGGGCGAGCGCGCAATCGGGGGGAATTGTCAGCTCTTGGCCTACGGTGCCGCTGAAGAACAGGGTGGCCTACGACCACGCGGCGAGCTGGATCACCCAGCCAGCGAGGTGTGTACCAAGCCGTCCCGCGTGCCGGCCAGGGTTTTACGTTCCCCGCCCCCCATGGGGTCGTTTAGCGCGGTGACGTGGGGAAAGGGTGGGCGAAGGTTCACGCGACCGAGCTGGGCTCTTGGCTGGTACCGCTCAGCCGTCGGCGCGTAGTCCACAAGGTGGCGCAAAGCCGGCGGTGGGTGAGCTGGTAGAGCAGACTAACGAGCAGATTCCCGGCTGCTGCGAGACGAAGATGCAGTTAGCGGTGGCCGAGATGAAGCGCAAGGGTCGTCACGCGGGGATCGGTGCGGGCCTGTTTGGCGGGCCTGCGTTGGTGGCGCTGTAGGGGTAAGGCGTTGTGGCGTGGCCGCAGCTACAACTGTCCTGACGGTGGGGGAGTGGAGGCGCTGCCGCCTGCGGCCAGCGACCAAGTCACACTGCTGTGAGGGGGATTAAGATGGTTTACAAGCTGTTGTCGCTGACCTTCAGCGTACTGGGCGGACAGCTGGCCGGCGTGCTGTTCAAGCAGCTTTGGAAAAGGGCCGCCGGCCAAGATGACGCACCGGACGCCGACGACCAGAACTACTCCTGGCGGCAAGTGCTGGTGGCTGCGGCGCTCCAGGGCGCGGTGTTCGGTCTGGTCAAGGCGGCAACCCAACGGGTCGGCGCGCAAGGTGTCCGTAAAGCCACCGGTCATTGGCCCGGCGACCGGTGACCGGTCTTCCGATATCGAGCGCGCCGTGGACGGCGTTCTGGAGTCGCTCGCGCTGACCACCCGGGCGGGGCAGCGCGTCGCGTCGCTGAGCGGCGGCGAGCGCAATCGGGCCAGCATCGCGGTCGAGATGCTGACGCGGCCGCGCGTGTGTTCTTGCTGGACGAGCCCACCTCCGGCCTCGACCCGGCCGAGCTGATGGGAACAGCGGGCCGTCATCGGTTGGCGTGCTGGGTGACCACTCCTTCGTCGGCGTGGCTGGATGAGCGGGCCGAGCGGGACGACTTGACGAGAGCGTGGCTCCGGGACTGGTGAAAGGGCGGACGCCCGAGCCAGTGGTGCGCGTCACTCTTTCTGCGGCACTCATCGGAAGTCGCTGGCCGCGTTCGTGGATGAGGGATCGCTTCCGTGTCGTTCTTCGGGCGAATTTGTGTCAGTTATGGCACCGGTCATCGACCTCGAGTTCTTCGCGCAGAGCCTGATGCGCGGACTCGGCTGAGGCAGCCAACCCGTGCGAGGTGGTCGACGCTCTTCGCTTGGGGCAGCCTGCATGGCGAGAAGCGCGCACCTGTCCGTCAACCTGCGCGGAGTGCGTGTTTTCGGTATCTGAGCTGGTCATGGGACGAACGTCCTTTAGTGATGGGTCCAACGTACCTGTTGGTGCCAGTTCAATGTGCGTTGAATGATCAGTGACAGGAGTTCGGGGTTCGATGGAAGGGTGAGACGACAATGGCTGTCTCCGAGCACAAGATCAGCGGACGCCGGGCTCTGGTGAGTCTGAAGGTGGTGGCGGCCAGGCCGATCACCGAGTCGCCCGCCGCGCGCTACGTGTGGGCGCTCGCCCGGCTCGCGCTGGGCTGGGTGTTCCTGTGGGCGTTCCTGGACAAGACCTTCGGACTGGGGCACGAGACCCCGGCCGCCAAGGCGTGGATCGACGGCGGTAGCCCCACCGAGGGGTTCCTGGCCCACTCGCCCAAGGGCCCGTTCGCAGGCTTCTACAACGACCTGGCCGGGCTCGCCTGGGCCGACTGGCTGTTCATGGGCGGTCTCGCAGGGATCGGGATCGCCCTGATGCTGGGCATCGGCATGCGCATCGCCGCCGCCGGCGGCGCGCTCCTGCTGGTCATGATGTGGACCGCAGTCCTGCCCCCGGAGAACAACCCGTTCATGGACGACCACCTCATCTACGCGCTGCTGGCGGTGGGGCTGGCCCTGGTCAGCGCCGGCGACACTCTGGGCCTGGGCCGCTGGTGGGCCGAGACCCCGATGGTCCGCCGCCTCCCCATCCTCAAGTAGCCGCTACAGACGAAGAGGGGCGCTCACCACGCTGAGCGCCCCTCTTCACGTCTTCGCCCGAGGCGATGGCACAGCGGTCAAGAGAACCTCCAGCCAAACGGCATGGTCTATTTGTGTCGGCCTTTCTTGTGCTTGGGTGCCCTCTTAGCTGGTTTCAATGTCCTTTTCGGGGGGCTGTTCTTGGCGCTCGACGGCTGACTTCTTCTCCGTGGGCGTTCCCGGAGGTACGCCGCCTGCCGAAGGCGCCGATGTGGATGCCGTTGGGGCCGGGACAGGTCCGCCCCCAGCAGAGGCGACCGCCAATCCGATCGCACCCGCTACCACGACCGCAGTGGCCGAGACTCCTGCGGCGATGCCGTAGTACTTCAACGAACGGGTTCTCGACACGGGTGACGGCAGGTCGACGACAGGTAGTCGGGCCGTGGAGGTGGCGGCCGCGTCCGGTGCGGGGCGGTCCGCACGCCAGGACTGTTCAGCGAACCAGGCCGCCACCCCGGCGGCCGTAGGGCGCCGTTCGGGCCGCTTGCTCAGCAGCCGCATCAGATAGTCCTCGAACGGGCCTGGCAGTTCCGGACAGGAGTGCCGGGGCGGCACGGGTGCGGCGTCCACGTGCTGGAACACGACGGCGGCGGCGTTATCACCTTGGAACGGCGGCTGCCCGGTCAGCAACTCGTACAGGACACAGCCGAGAGAGTACACATCGGAGGCGGCGCCGGCGGGGCGGCCCAGGCCCCGCTCGGGCGCCAGGTAGGTACTGGTGCCGACCACCTGGCCGGTGGTGGTGAGAGCCGCCGATGCCTCGCCGGTGAATCGCGCGATTCCGAAGTCGGCGATCTTCACGGTGCCGTCGGCGGCCAGCAGCAGGTTTCCCGGTTTGATGTCGCGGTGCACGATGCCCTGCCGATGCGCGGCGGACAGCCCGGCCGCCGCCTGCGCGGCGATGTCGGCGACCCGCGACGGCGTCATGGCACCACACAGAGGCCCTTCGTGGGCGAGGCTGTGTCCCTGGACGTGCTCCATCACGAGGAAGAGCCGGCCCTCATGGGTTCCGAAGTCGTACACCGCCACAACGTGCGGATCACTGAGGCGGGCCGCGGTCTGCGCCTCCAACAGGAACCGCTCGCGTGCCTGTGAGTCCGGCGCGGCCGTCAGCAGCAGTTTGACCGCGACCGTCCGATCCAGGTTCTGGTCGGTGGCGCGCCAGACCTCGCCCATCCCGCCCTTGCCGATCGGCTCGTCCAGTCGATATCGACCCGCTACCAGCACTCGTCCTCGATCCTTTGTCCCCGATGGCGACGCCCGTTCGAATGCGCAACTATCCAAGAACAGCGCTCAATCCAAGCGGAACTACACATCAAGCCCCCGTCCCTGCATGGAGTTGATCCCAGCCCGCAGCATGAGGGAGCCGTCGATAGAGGTGCAGGCGCCGGTGTGGAACGGTGAAGTCCGCCGCGATCGCCGTATACGCGAGCCGCGTCCTGTCCTAAGGGTCGCACCGCGTGTGCGCCGAGCGAGATGTCCGGCGTCCCCGGTCCCTACCGGGGACGGCGCTCAATCTCGAGTTCGCCCTGATGCGCTGGCGCTGATCCCGCTGTTCGCATGTCCCCGAAGGAATCTTCACCCGATTCGGGCCTGGGGGCGGCGAGCGCGCGAGGCGTGCGTTGCTGAGCACGGTGGTGTGGTTGCCCCAGCGTGTGGCTGGCCGCCGCCAGTTCCGAGCCGAGCCATCCGGCCCCGATGACCACGACGTCGTTCGCCGCGCGCAGTGCGGCGCCGAGGCGGTCGCTGTCCTCACGGTCGCGCAGATAGTGGACGCCGACCAGAACGGCGCCGGGCACGGCGAGGCGGTTGGACCGGGCGCCGGTGGCGATGAGCATGCGGGAGAACGCGAAGGCGGCGCCGCTGGCGGTGCGCACCCGCCGCGCGTCGAGGGCGAGGTCGGCAGCGCGGGCTCCGAGAGCGAGCGTGATGTCCTGGTCGGCGTAGAAACCCGGATCGAGAACGTCCAGTTCTCCTGCCTTGGTGGCGCCGAGAAGGTAGCCCTTGGACAGGCCGGGGCGCTCGTAGGGCAGATGAACTTCGTCGCCGACGAGAGTGATCCGGACCGTCGTAGCCGTGAGCCAGCCGCAGGGTTTGCGCGGCCTTGGCTCCGGCGAGGCTCGCGCCGATGATGACGATTCCGGCGTGTTCGGGCATGGCGCTCGGAGGGCGGGGTCAGACCACTTCGAAGTTGGCCATCATCCCCATGTCCTCGTGCTCGGCGTTGTGGCAGTGGAAGAGGTAGCGGCCGCGATAGCCGTCGAAGCGGGTGAGGATTTCCACTGACTCGCCTGGCCGTAGGGAGACGGTGTCCTTGAGCCCGGCGTCATGGGGCAGCGGCGCCCCGCCGCTGCGCGAAAGCACCTTGAAACCGACCAGGTGCAGGTGGACGGGGTGATGGATGTCGGCGACCAGGCGCCAGACCTCCACGTCGCCGAGCCGGACGGTGACGTCGGTGCGGGCAGGGTCGAACGGCTTCCCGCCTATCACCCATCCGTGGCCGCCGTTCATGCGCCCGGCGCGGAAGGAGAAGTCACGCACCCGCAGGGCGTCCGACCGGCTCCAGGTAGGCAGGTCGGTCGACAGGACGCGGGGGACGCGACTGTCGTCCGTGGCCTTGCGCGCGATGCGGAAGGCCATCACATCCCGGGTACGCCCGGCCCCCAGCCGGTTGACGACCTTGACCAGTCCGCCGACCGGAATACCGGAGAAATCGACGACCAGGTCGTAGCGTTCGGCCGGTGCGATCGGCAGGACCCGGTGGCGGACCGGTTCGGCGAGCAGCCCCTGGTCGGCGCCGACCTGGATCAGGTCCAACCGGCGGCCGTCCTCGGCGACCGCCGCCAGCTCGTAGTGCCGGGCGTTCGATGCGTTCAGGACGCGCAGCCGGTAGCGCGCGGCATCGACTTCGTGCACGGGCCACGGCGCGCCGTTCACCAGGATCACGTCGCCGAGGACGCCCGCGAGATAGGGCTCCTCGACCCCCGGTTCCTTGCGCAGCGTCGGGTCGAGGGAGGGGTAGGCGAGCGTGCCGTCGGCGTGGAACGCCCGGTCCCCGATCATGAGCGGCAGCTCGCGCGGGCCGGACGGAAGGCCGAGCGCCTCCTCAGCGTCGTCGCGCACGATGTGCAGCCCGGCGAGGCCCCGCCAGATCGCGGGGGCGGTGAAGTCCATCCGGTGGTCGTGGTACCAGAGCAGCGTCGGCCGCTGGTCCAGAGGAAAGGTGTAGTCCCGCGTGAGCCGGGACCGCACCGCGCGCGGGTCGTGCATGCCCTGCGCGCCGTGCTCCATGCCGTGCATGCCGCTCATCCTGTGCGCCCCCCGGGCGGCGTCCGGCCATCCGTCCGGCAGGACGAGATCGGTCGGGTATCCGTCGGAAGCGGCCGGGGTCCTGCCGCCGTGCAGGTGAACGACGGTCGGTACGGGCAACTCGTTGCGGTGCCGCACGCTGACCGGCCGTCCGCGTCGCGACTCGATCGTCGGACCGGGGAAGGTGCCGTTGTAAGTCCACAGCGGCGTCCGCACGCCGGGCAGGATCTCCGCGGTCACTTCGCGCTGGGTGATCTCGTACCGATCGATGCCGCCGGTCGTGCCGACCGGCTTCAGCACCGGCGGCAGCGGCAGCGGCACCTGGAACGGCGGCGGCAGCCGAACCCGGCTGCTCAGGTCCGCGCCGGTGCGCGGCGGGCGCCGGGCCAGCGCGTTGGCCGTCGTCAGGCCTGCGACGGCCACCGCCCCGAGCGCGCCGCCGGCGTACAGCACCTGGCGTCTGGCCATGCCACCTGCGCGAGCCGTCCGCTCAGCTTCGTCTTCGCGGTCAGTCATCGTCGCTCTCCGGGGCCGTCGCGGTCTGCATCTGTGGCCGGTGGTTCTCCTTCCGTCGGCCGAGCGGCCGACGCCAGACGTCCACGAACTGCACGACAAGCGCTGCGATCGTGGCCACGCCGAGCGGCAGGTGAAGCCACAGCGCCCCCGCCATCCCGGCGAAGTACTGCACCGTCTCCGCCGCCACCAGAGCGGTCGTCGCGACGAACGGCCAGACAAGGCGCAGCCGGACCCAAACCACGATCGCCACCACAAGCTGCGCGTAGCCGATGGACGTGGTGACATTCGCCCCCGCCTCGTGCAGGCGCAGCCCGTCGTAGTCGCCGCTCAGGAACACGCCGGCGAACACCGGCTGGCCGAAGATCACCACGACGTGCGCGCTGACGGCGGCCCGCAGCACCCATCCGGACGGCATCGTCCGGCGCAGCGTGCCAGGCCGAACGGGCGCGGCCAGACGGGATCGGTCGGCTGCGGTGGCCATAGGGCGACCTCCTCACTGGTCGAGAACGGCCCGACGCTATAGCCCCATTGATATTCTGTCTAAGATCAATATTGCTATGTAGATATGTCGTCCGATGCATGCCAGGGAGAGGGCCCATGGATCTGAACATGCTGAGGCAGTTCCTTGTGGTGGCAAGGCTGGAGCACCTCAGCCGCGCGGCCGAGGAACTGCGCGTCGCCCAGCCCTCCCTGAGCCGCACCATCGCCCGGCTGGAAAGCGATCTCGGAGCGCCCCTGTTCGACCGGGCCGGACGGCTCAGACTCAACGCGGCCGGCGAACTCTTCAGGGGCCACGTCGACCGCGCTCTCGGTGAGCTCGAAGCGGGCCGGCGGGCCGTCGCCGAAGTCACCAGCGAGGGACCGGGGAGCGTGCGACTGGCCTCGGAGACGTTCCTGACCTTCACCGACCCGCTCGCGGCGTACAAGCAGGCCCACCCCGACATCGAGATCGAGCTGCACCAGATGCCCGCCGCCGAGATGGCCCACCGCCTGATCGCCCGGGATGTTGACCTCTGCGCCGCCTCGCAGCCGATCCACAGCCGATCCGGCCTGGAGTCCGTACAACTACTGGATGAAGCGGTATGGCTGGCCACCCCACAGGACCACCCGCTGGCGGGCCGCGACTCGGTGACCGTCGAGGAGCTCGCCGATCAGCCTTTCATCTCCGCGCACCGGGGCCACTGGCAGCGCCGGCTGCTCGACCGGCTGTTCGCCGCGCGCGACCTCACCCCACGGATCGTCTGTGAGGGGGACGAGCCGAGCGCCATCGCCGAGCTGATCAGAGCGGGGCTCGGCATCGGCCTGGTGCCCGCGCTCGCCCGGCGCTCGTCCCCCGATGCCCCGGTCGCCTGGATCAGGGTGGACGACCCCCAGTGCCGCCGCACACTCAGCCTTTACTGGGCCGCGGGCAACCGTCTGTCCACCGCGGCTCGCCTGATGCTCACCACGCTCGCCGGCTGGAACTGGGCGACCGGTGAGCCACAGGAACGGCGCTAACGGAACCAGCGCCGTCTCATTCCGCTCAGGTAAGGCGGCCACCGCCGCCACCTGAGCCGTTTTTCGAGATAGGTCAGCTCGTCTTGCATGGGCTTAGGGCGCGATCATGCCATGATTATGGTCGCGCTCCGCTGGATGATTTGCAGTGAAGCTGCATTGCGACGGCGCCCGAAGCCACTGGTTCTCTGCCCAGTCTCCGCCTAATCGCATTCCGCGGTTTGTGGTGACGGCGAGTCGTGCGGGCTGCGCTGGGCAGATCTGGAGCCGGCCAACGGCACCATGACCATCCGGTGGTGGATCGCCTAGCACGGCACCCAGAATTTCGGAGGCTAACCCAACCGACGCAGGCGAGACCATCATCGACCTCGACACCACCACCATCGAACATCGAAGGTCTCGCCGCTGGCCTGGGCAACATCAGCCGCTCTTCGAGAGCTGCCGGGCATAGGCGGCCCTTGCGTAAGCCGTTCCCGACGCCGATGGACTGGTGACTCTTATCCGGGTTCAGATGACGTGGATGTCGCCTCACCAGAGAACCCACGGCGCGGCCACGGGGGTCGAAGCGTCAGATACCGAAGGATATCCGGCAAAAAGACCTCTGCGCGGTGCGTTGCTCGGCTGAACCCCTCGATGCGCCGCAACGTCTGACTTGTGAGGCCAGATCTTACCTCCGCAGTTCCGGTTCGGAGCTAATGCGGGTTCTGACCGTGAGTTGAGGTCACGATCGTGATAGTTGCGTCCGGAGTCGGCCAGTAGCGAGACATCCGGATATTCCTGATGGCACGGTGAGTATTTCAGGCATCACTGACGGCGATGATCGGCTGTGTTCCGTTGAGTCGTCCGAAGTCCCACGTGGATGGGGGCGCTCATGGCACCGGACATCGTGCTGTTCCCGCACTGCGATCTCCACCTGGCGCTGTCCGGTACGCCGCCGTTGACGCTGCAGGTGTTCGACCGGGCGGTGACGGCCGGTGGGTACACGCTGACGCCGATCGCCCCGGGGGCGATCGCAGTGGACTTCTTCGCGCCGCATCGCCCGGTCGGACAGCGGCTGCTCCCGCCGCTGCCGGCGTACAACAGCGCCAACGGGCAGGTCACCGCCACCCAGCCGGGGGTGTACCTGTTCCAGGTCCGGCGCGGCAGCGACTACATCGTCGGACGGCTACAGGTGCACACCTCGGTCGTGGCCTGGTGGTTCGGCAATGACTCCATCACCACCGCCGTGGACGACGTGGCGCACGCCCAGCCGTCGATCTACGCCAAGTTCAGCGACGATCCGACCGGTACGGACCTGATCGGCGACATCACCGGGCACGGGTACGTGACGCTGACGTCGGCCGACACCGGCACCTTCGTGGTCAACCCGCAGGGGCGGCTGCGCGGGCTGCGCGAGACCACCGGCACCCCCGGGACCGTGGACCTGACGGGCACATTCGTCAACCAGACCCAGCGACTGCCCGTGCGGGTGGTGAACTACGCCAAGCACCGCCGCGACCTGAAGCCGGTCCAGACGCCCAACGTTGCGCACGCGGCCGAGCAGCACAACATCGTCTTCCTCGCGGAAGGGTTCCGCAGGTCCGACGAAGAGACCTTCGACAAGATCGTCACTCGCGTCGTGGACCAGATGTTCGACCAGCCCCGGCACCAGCCGTACCCGATGCTCGAGGGCAGCTTCAACATCTTCAAGGCCTTCGGCGCCTCGCAGGAACACTGCGCCACCGTCGCTTACCGGGTCGCCGACGCGGACCAGACGACGGGGACCGGCGTGCCCATCCCGTTCATCCACCCGGTCAGCGACAAAGAGAACGTCTACACGCTGCGGGATCTGGTCGCCAAGGTCGGGCTGCCGATGCGCAACGAGAGCAGAAACAACCTCAAGGCCATCTGGGCGGGGCAGGAGCTGACCGGGTTCGATCCCAACAAGGTGGACGACACGCTGCTGGGGGCGTGGAAGAAGCACCAGGGGACCGGGATCCTGCACGCACGCGACACCCTGTTCGGAATGCATCTGGGCTGCCGGTGGGGCGACCGCTTCTCCGACCGCGGCGCGGCGGTGACCCCGCCCGGAAGCGACCAGGCGGGCACGCCGGGGCTGCGCGAGTTCATCGCCCGGCTCTATGAGTTCTACAAGCCCGAACAGGCGACCAGGGCGTTGACGCCCGACCCCCGCAGGCATCCTCCTGAGCGTTTCGCCGGCCGGCGCAGCACCAATCCGGGCAACCTGATCCTGCAGTACCTCTCGGGCCTGGAGTACGCGTTCGCCCCGTTCCATCACATCGGACCGGTGTGGGAGCCCGACGACGCCCACTTCAAGCCCAGCCGCGGACTGGTCGCCCTCATCACCTATGACGAGGTGAACGGCGGCAGCAATGTCAACAACAACACCCTGACGGCGCTGACGACCAACAAGGGCGTCGGGGTGGAGTTCGAGTACGCCGCGGGTGACAAGCGGGTGATGCGGCGCAAACCGTCGTCGGAGCCCGACGTCAACTTCACCGAGACCGTCGACACGGTCGCGCACGAGTTCGGCCACAGCTTCGGCTTGAAGGACGAGTACGAGAACTCTGGGGGAGACGACCCGAACGCGCCCGCGACCTCACCGAACGACGTCCTCGGCGACAACGTGAGCATGCTGGGGTTCCTACGGATCAACCCCGCGCCCGACCGGCAGATCGACGTCACCAAGGTCAAGTGGTTCGCGCTGCCCCGGATGCGCCAGTCCGCACGGCTGGTGATCGACTCCGCGCCGGGTCTCGGCGGCATCGAGATCGTGATCGACAAGCGGTACATCGCGCCGTGGCAGAAGGTCGCGGCGCAGGACCCGCCTGCCGAGGTGCACCTGCGCAACTTCCACGTCAGCCCGCAGGGGATCCAGTTGCCGCTGGGCACCGGTCCCGCCCAGGTCCTGACCAACCTGAAGATCGCCCACATCGAGCCCGAGCTGGGCACCATGACGCTCGACGGCCCGGGCCTGCCGCCCGCGCCGTTCCCGACGTTCGCCGCGGGCTCGGCCGTGTACGTGCCGCTGAAGGACGCCGCCGGTCAGCTCCGGACCGTGGTCGAGCCGGCGGTGCGCAAACACCTGACCACTCCCACGCCCGCCAACAGGATTCCGCTGAACGTCGACACCGACACCCAGCATCCCAAGCACGAGGTCGATAACCCGAGGTCCATCCCGGACTTCAAAGCGCCCTGCAAGTCATCGAAACTGATCGGCGTCTACGAGGGCGCGCTCGACTTCGCGGGCGGCTACTACCGGCCGACCGGAGCGTGCAAGATGCGCCGCTCCGACGACGAGGACAACGACGGCGAGTTCTGCTTCGTCTGCAAGTGGCTGATCGTCAACCGGGTCGATCCGGGCTATCACAACATCCTCGACGCGATGTTCTACCCGAAGGCGAAGAAGAATGGCTGAGCCCGGCACGTTCGACAGGCTGGTGGCCGAGCTGGGGCAGGCGCTGCTGCCGCTGCGCGAGGCGCTCGCCTCCCCGGAGGCCTTCATCGCGTTCCTGCAGAAGCTGGGCTGGCGCGCCGAGGACGTCCCGCAGCCGCTGCGCGACCTCGGCAGCGGGGTGGAGACCCTCTACGACGGTCTGACCAGGCTGCTCGGCGAGGGCGGCCTCAACGTCGGCGGCTCCGTGGGCGACGGCGAGGCCTCGGTGCAGATCTCGCCCGACGACGTGGGCCGGGTGCTGCGGGCCTTCCAGGACGTGGTCAACGCGATCAAGGCGATCGGGAACGCGCCCGACTCGGCCATCCCCGCGCCGCTGCGCGCGGACGGCTTCAAGGAGAAGTTCCCCGGCCAGCTCATCGACTACCTGGTCATCACCTACCTGCAGCGGTACCACCCGTCGATCGGGTTCGGACTGCGCGCGCTGGGCGTGGTCAAGACGGGCTACGCACCGGCTGAGGGCAATCGGCCGCCGTACATGAACGTCCGGCTCGACCTGGCGGACCTGCCCAAGACGCTGAGCGAACCCTCGCTGGTGCTCAAGAACGCCTTCGGCTGGGGCGAGGCGGACTTCGACTTCGAGGCGCTGGCCGTGCAGGTCGACAACCTGATGATGGCCCTCGGCGTGGACATCGCCACCGCCGAGATCCCGACGGCGAGTGCGGCCGCCCTGCAAGGCACCGCTCCCAAGCTGACCGACCCGCCGGTGCGCGGCATTCGGGCGGTCTTCTTCGAACGGGCGCAGGCCTCGGGGCGGATTGCCGCCGAGATGAGGCTGCTGCCGGTGCCGGCGGCCGCCGGGAGCCCGCCCGGCCTGGCGCTGATCCCCGCCTTCAATGGCGCGCTGGACTTCAAGTTCCAGCTGGGCGACGACATCGCCTTCACCATCCGTACGGACCTGGATCTGCAGGGCGGGATCGGGCTGCAGGTGCGGCCGGACCGCCCGATCGAGATCATCGTCGGCTTCGCCGGCGGCGGCTCGCCGTCCCACGCCGCCGGCTCGCTGGTGGTCAAGGCGGAGCGCGGCAACGCCGACGCCACCCCGACCGTCTTGCTCGGCTCCCCCGGAGCGACCCGGTTGCAGTTCCGCAAGGTCGGCGGCACCGGCGGCATCCGGCTGTCCGACGGTGCGGCGGACGTGTTCGCCGAGTTCGAGCTGGCCGGTCTGGAGTTCGTCTTCGATCCCGGCGAGGCCGACGGCTTCATCGCCAAGATCGTGCCGGACGGCGGCTTCTCCTTCGGGGCCGACCTGACGCTCGGCGTCTCCCAGCGCACCGGCTTCTACTTCCGCGGGACCTCCAGCCTGGAGATCCAGCTGCCCGTCCACCTCAACCTCGGCCCCATCGACATCCAGTCGCTGACCGTCTCGGCCGCCCCCGGCGCGGACGGCCTGCCGATCAACCTCGGCGCGACGTTCAAGGCCGAGCTCGGCCCGATCAAGGCGGTCGTCGAGGAGCTCGGTCTGGCGGCGACCTTCGGCTTCGCGTCCGGCAACGACGGCAACCTCGGCCCGCTGGACGTCTCGCTGGGGTTCAAGCCGCCCAAGGGCGCGGGCCTGTCGGTGGACGCCGGGGTGGTCAGCGGCGGCGGCTACCTGTTCTTCGACCCGGCCAGGGGAGAGTACGGCGGGGCGCTGGAGCTGGAGTTCGCCGGGCTGTTCGACGTCAAGGCGATCGGGCTGATCACCACCAGGATGCCGGACGGCTCCGCGGGCTTCTCGCTGCTGCTGATCATCACCGCCGAGTTCGGCACCGGCATCCAGCTCGGCTTCGGCTTCACCCTGCTGGCGGTGGGCGGGATCGTCGGGCTGAACCGCCGGATGAACCTGCAGGCTCTGGTGGAGGGGGTACGGAGCGGCTCGATCGAGTCGGTGATGTTCCCGCGCGACGTGGTGGCCAACGCGCCGCGCATCCTGTCGGACCTCCGCGCGTTCTTCCCGCCTGAGCAGGGCACGTTCCTGGTCGGGCCGATGGCCAAGATCGGCTGGGGCACCCCCACGCTGGTCTCGGTCTCGCTCGCGGTGATCATCGAGATCCCCGGCAACATCGCCATCCTCGGCGTGCTGCGCTGCGTGCTGCCCACCACCGACCTGCCGCTGCTGGTCCTGCAGGTGCAGTTCGTCGGCGCGATCGAGTTCGACAAGCAGCGCCTGTGGTTCTTCGCCCAGCTCTTCGAGTCGCGCGTGCTGTTCATGACCCTCGAGGGCGGAATGGGGCTGCTGGTCGGCTGGGGCGACGACCCCGACCTGGTCATCTCCGTCGGCGGCTTCCACCCCTCGTACAAGCCGCCGCCGCTGCCGTTCCCGGTGCCGCCCCGCATCCGGGTGGACCTCCTCAACCGGCCGGGCGCCCGGATCACCGTCTCCGGCTACTTCGCGATCACCAGCAACACGGTGCAGTTCGGTGCGCGCGCCGAGATGGTGCTGGGCTTCGACGACTTCGGCATCTCAGGCCATCTCAGCTTCGACGCGCTCTTCCAGTTCTCCCCGTTCCGCTTCGTCATCGCCATCTCCGCGGGGGTCTCGCTCAAGGCGTTCGGCGTCGGCCTGTTCGGCATCGACCTGGACTTCCAGCTCGAAGGCCCGGCCCCGTTCCGGGCGCACGGCCGGGGCTCGATCTCGCTGCTGTTCTTCGAGATCTCCGCCGACTTCGACATCACCTGGGGCGAGGACCGCGACACCACGCTGCCCCCGGTCGACGTGCTCCCGCTCCTGGCGGGCGAGGTCGCCAAGCCCGAAGGCTGGCAGACCCGGCTGCCGACCGGCGGCGGCAACCCGCTGGTCACGCTGCGCACGTTGCCGCCGACCGAGGACCTGGTGCTGCACCCGCTCGGCTCGCTGTTCGTCCGCCAGCGTGCGATCCCGCTCGCCGTACGGCTGGATCGCATCGGCGCGCAGCGGCCGCGCGACGGCAAGCGGTTCACCGTCGAGCCCCTGCCCGGCAGCGGCCTCGTGCGCGCCTCCATCACCGCCGACAAGTTCGCGATGGCCCAGTTCCAGGACATGGACGACGCGACCAAACTGTCGCGACCGGCGTACGAGGACCAGGACGCGGGGCTGGAGCTGGTGGCGGCGCAGGGCGCGATCGCCTCCGCCCGCGTCGTCAAGCGCAGCGCCCGCTACGAGCAGATCGTCATCGACAGCAGGCTGCGCCGCCCGCCGGGCATCGTGCGACCGCAGACCCGCACGATCGTGCAGGCCGACGGACTCGTCCGCCAGGTCGCCCCCACCGCCGCGCCCACCAAGACGCTGACCAGCGTCAGCCCGGCCGTGTTCACCCGGCTTCTGGAGGGCAGCAGCACCAGCCGTTCACCCCTGTCGCAGCGCGAGGCCGACCAGCGCCAGCCGTACACCCCTGACGAGACCGTGCAGGTCACGGGCCAGCGCTTCGTGGTCGCCTACCTGCGCAACAACGCCCAGGCCTTCCCGCCGGCCTCGCTCGGTTCGGCCACGGCGAGTTTCCGCAGCCAGGCGGCGGCCGAGGAGGCCCTCTCCGAGTGGGTCGTCGCGGACCCCGCGCTCATCGGCCAGCTGCACGTCATCCCCGAATCCGAGGCGGCCGCCCTGCCCGCCACCCCTCAGTCGTGGGCCTCCACCGGCTCCCTGCCCACCCCGGCCATCGCCCCGGCGGCGGTACGGCTGAGCAGCGGCAAGATCCTCGTCGCCGGCGGTCAGGACGCCGCGGGCACGCCGCTCGCCGCCGCCGCGCTCTTCGATCCCATCGCCGGGAGCTGGGCCGCCACCGCGCCGCTTCCGGTCGCCCGCGACGGGCACACGCTCTGCCTACTGCCGGACGGCCGGGTCCTCGCCGCCGGCGGCGTGACCCAGACCGCGCCGCTGGCGACCACCGAGATCTTCGACCCGCTCACCGCGACCTGGAGCAGCGACGTTCCGTCGATGCGCACCGCCAGGTTCGGCCATAGTGCCACCGTGCTGCGCGACGGCAAGATCCTGGTCACCGGCGGCACCGGCGCCCGCGGCAACTCGCTCGCGTCCGCCGAGGTGTACGACCCGGCCAAACGGCAGTGGACCGAGACCGCGATGACCGACCCTCGCTCCGACCACCAAGCCGTACTGCTCGCGGACGGCCGGGTCCTGGTGGCCGGCGGCGTCCTCAAGACCGGCCGGACCAGCGCCGCGCTCGGCTATTGCGAGATCTACGACCCGGCGACCGGCAAATGGACCCCGACCGGCTCGCTCGCCACACCCCGCGCGGGTCACCAGGCGACGCTGCTCGCCGACGACACCGTCTTGGTGACCGGTGGCGATGCCCCGACCGGCCCGGCGCGCGGTCCGTACGACTCCGCCGCCCTCGCCAGTGCCGAACGCTTCACCGTCGAATCCGGCACATGGACGGCGGTCCGCGACATGCCCGGTGGGCGTACCCGGCACCGCGCCCTGCCCTTGCGCTCAGGCCTGGTGCTCGTTGCGGGCGGCACCCGTGCGCCCGCCTTCGACGGCGGCTTCCGCAGTGCGCTGCTGTACGACCCGGCCGCCGGCACCTGGACCCCCGCGAGCGGCCTGGCCACCGGCCGGTGGGCGTTCGCCGTGATCGACCTGCCCGACGGCCGGGTGCTCGTGGCCGGTGGCCGGACCCGCTCGGCCGCCGCCGCCCCGCACCCCGGCACCGACATCCTCACCCCGACCGCCGAGATCTTCACGCCCTGACGACGGAGGCACCGCATGACCAGTCCCACCGTGGCGGCTACCGGACAGTGGACGACCACCGGGGCCCTTCCCTCCGCGCGCGTGTGGTCCGGCCAGCATGAAGGCCCGGTCGTACTCGCCGGCGGGAAGGTCCTGGTGGCCGGAGGGGCCGGGGCCGCCGGAGAAGCGCTGGGGCAAGTGTCGCTGTACGACCCGGCCGCCAAGACGTGGACGGCCGCCGCCGCGCTGCACACCGCCAGGCGGCTGCACACCGTCACCCTGCTGGGCAGCGGCAAGGTGCTGGTCACCGGTGGCATCACCGGAGCGGCGACGTTCCCGTCCGCCGGACTGGCCTCCGCCGAGGTGTTCGACCCCGCGCAGGGCACCTGGACCGCGACCGGCAGCCTGAAGACCGGCCGGTGGGGGCACAGCGCGGTGCTGCTGCCCGACAGTAAGGTGCTCGTCGCGGGCGGCTGCACCACCCGGTCCGGGCAGTCGGTCAAGGCGCTGCGCTCGGCCGAGGTCTACGACCCGGACACCGGCGCATGGACCGAGGTCACCGCGATGACCGACGCGCGCTGCGGCCACCCGGCGCTCGTGCTCAACACCGGCAAGGTGCTGGTGGTCGGCGGCAGCGCGCCCGTGTCCCGCGAGACCGACGCGGCACTGGCCTTCTGCGAGCTGTACGATCCGGCCTCGGGCACCGGCGGTACCTGGACGCCGACCGGGAGCCTGCTGGTGGCGCGCAGCGGGCACCAGGCCACGCTGCTCCCGGACGGCACCGTCCTGGCCAGTGGCGGCAGTCCTCCGGGCGCACCGGGCAACGGCACCTTCGACCCGTTCAGCAGGGCCACCGCCGAGACGTTCAACCCCGTCGCGGGCGCGTGGAGCGCAGTGCAGGACATGCCCGCCGGGCGCGGCCTGCACCGGTCGGTCTCACTGGGCGGGGGCAAGGTGCTGGTGGCCGGCGGCACCGACACCCCGGACAACGGCGTCGGCTACGCCAGCGCACTGATCTTCGACGCGGCCACCCGGAACTGGAGCCCGGCGGGCGGGCTGGCGGCGGGCCGGTGGGGGTTCGCCGCCGTCCCGCTGACCGGCGGCACGGTACTGGTCACCGGCGGCATCGTCCGCGCGGGCCTTGCCGCCGCCGACTCCGGCGCCACGGAGGTCACCGCCACCAGCGAGATCTTCGGCACCGGCCCGGTGACACCGTGAGCAACGCGTACTCCTTCCTGCCGTGGCTCCGGACCGGCCTCAGTACCCGGATCACGACCGATCCGGGCACCGCCGACCGGGCGGTCATCCCGGTCAAGCTGCGGCTGACCGGGGACGGCGTGTCCGGCGGCACGATCACCCGCGACGTCGAGAAGACCGTGCAGCTGTACGGGCCGGGCGACGTGGTGGGGGTCGATCCCCGGGTGATCTCGCGGGTGGAGCCGCGTCCCTGGATCACCAACGTGGAGCCGAACTACCTGGCGCACATCGAGTTCTACGACGAGGGCCTGCCGTGGAGTTACAGCCCGGCCCCGCCCGACGGGGCCAGCAAGCGGCTGCTGCCCTGGCTGGCGCTCGTCGTGCTCGCCGGAGCGGCCGAGCCGGCGGGCGACCCGGGCGCGGAGTTCACCGAGGGCGCGGTCGCCGGGCGGCCGCTGCCGTCGATCCAGGTCAAGGACCCGGCCGGGACGCTGCCGCCGCCGGGCCAGCTCGGCGCGTGGGCGCACGTGCACGTCAACGGCGAGCTGGACGGCCTGGTCGCCAACGACGATCCCGCCGGTGCGCTCGCCGCCCTGCGCCAGGTGCTGAGCACCAACGCCGATCTGGCGTGCTCGCGGCTGATGTGCCCGCGGCGGCTCAAGCCCAACAGCGGCTACCACGCGTTCCTGGTCCCCGCGTTCGAGACGGGCCGCCTGGCCGGGCTCGGCCTGGACCCGGCCACCGCGCCCGGCGCGCTGCACTCCAGCTGGGGCCCCGACTACCCAGGCCGCCCCGAGCCCGCAACCTTGCCGTACTACCACCGCTGGTTCTTCGGCACCGGCAGCGCGGGCGACTTCGAGTACCTGGTCCGGCTGCTGGAGCCCCGGCCCGCCGACCCGGCCATCGGCCGCCGCGACCTCGACGTGCACAACTCGGCCGGGCCGGGGCTGCCGCCGATCACCAGCCCGGCGGAGCTGCACGGCGTGCTCAAGCTGGGCGGCGCACTCCAGTCGCCCAACCGTCCCAAGGGCGACGTTTACGACAAGTGGGACGAGCCGTACCCGCACCCGTTCCAGAAGGCCCTCGCCGGACTGATCAACCTGGCCGACGCCTACCTCGACCAGACCCCGGCCGCCGCGCACGCCGCCCACGGGGTGCAGGACCTGGCGGGCGAGGTCGATCCGATCATCACCCCGCCGCTGTACGGGCGCTGGCACGCCCCCGCGAACCGGCTGCTGACCGAGCGTGACGGCAGCCCGATCACGCCCGACCGCAACTGGGTGCACCGGCTCAACCTGGACCCGCGCTTCCGCGTCGCCGCCCACCTGGGGACCCGCGTCGTCCAGGAGCGGCAGGAGGAGCTCATGGTCGCCGCCTGGGCGCAGGTCGGCGACGTGCTGGCGGTCAACGCCAAGATCCGCGCCGCCCAGCTCGCCCGCGAGGTCGGGACCGTACTGCAGGCCAAGCATGTCGAGCCCGCCGGCGCACCGATCACGCTGGCCGAGGAGCCGGTGCCGTCCGGCAGGGCCCTCGCACTCACCGCTCCCGCCAACTCGCGGGTGACCACGCGTGATCGGGCCCTGCGCGGGGCGGTGGCGGTCGAGGGCGAGCGGGTCGCGGTCGGGTTCCACGTGGCGCGCAGCCGCGTGACGGCCGCGCCGCTGTCCCCGCCGATGCGACGGATGCTGCGGCCGGGGCGGCTGATCCGCGACCTGCCGTTCAGTGAGACCAAGCCGCCCGACGCGCTGATCCCACGGATGGACGACCCGGACGACCCCGTGACGGCGGCCGCCGCCAAGGAGACTCCCGACGCGGTGGTGACGACCGAGCAGCTGAACGATGTCCTGCACCCGGCACCACCGCCGATCGGGCTCACGGCCGCCATCGAGGCCGACCCGGCCGATCCGGTCGACCGGCTTCCGCACAGCGCCGACTTCCGGATCACCTTGCCGGGCGACACGTTCGTCCCCTCCGAAGGAGGCGACGACAGCGAGGAGGCCAAGCGCTTCAAGGACGGGCTACGCGACATCTACCGGGGCCGGCACGCGGCGGGCGTCGGTGGCCAGACCGAGGGCGGCGACGACCCGCTGAACGTCCGCGCCACCACCGACGCGATGATGACCGGCCTGCGCGCCGAGAAGACCGTGCCCACCAGCCTGCTGACGTCGGTCAGCCTGCCGGAACGGCTGCAGTCGTTCGCCGAGCGGTTCATCGAGGCGATGGCCTATCCCGTCATCGACCTGCCGATGTACAAGGCGCTGCTGGACCTGTCGGTGGACTACTTCGCCCCCAACCTCGGGCTGATCCCGCGGAACACGGTGACGCTGCTGGAGACCAACCAGGAGTTCATCGAGTCCTACCTCGTCGGACTCAACCACGAGATGGCCCGCGAGCTGCTCTGGCGCGAGTACCCCACCGACCAGCGCGGCTCGCCTTTCCGGCAGTTCTGGGACACGCGCGGGAACGTGAAGCAGTACGACATCCAGCCGCTGCACTCCTGGCCAAAGGCCGCCGAACTCGGTGAGAACGACGCGCGGGAGACCGGCGAGCAGGCCGACGACCTCGTTCTGGTCATCCGCGGCGACCTGCTGAGGAAGTACCCGAACGCCGCCATCTACGCGCACCGCGCCCGCTGGCAGCCCGAGTCGGGACCACCGGACCCGGCCCAGGAACGGGTCCCGGTCGAACTCGCAGACCCCGCGCACCCGACGCTGGAGGAGATCAGGCTCCCGCTGTACGAGGCCAAGGTGGACCCCGACCTGACCCTGCTCGGCTTCGACCTGACGGCGGCCGAGGCCAAGGGCAACTTCGCCACCGGCGCGGCGGGCTGGTTCTTCGTGATCCAGGAACGTCCCGGCGACCCCCGGTTCGGCGCGGACGAGGGCCCGCCCACCCCGGTCGAGGTGTGGAACGACCTGACGTGGGCCGACGTGGATCCGGGTGGGACCGGGTTCATCCGGCTAGACGCGAGCACCGTGCAGGTCCCGCTCAAGGACTTCGACGACCCCGCCGCCGACGCCGAGAAGAACGACCAGCACTTGGAGGACGCGTTCCTGCCCGTCTGGCACGGCGGGCTGAGTTCGGCCGACGTGGCCTACATGCTGTTCCAGGCGCCGGTGCTGATGGCCGTCCACGCTCAGGAGATGCTGCTGTGACCGTGCTCAGCGACGACTTCCCGGTACTGCTCGGCCCGGTCCGGGTGGAGACCCGGTTCACCGCCACCGAGCTGCTGGTACGGATCTTCCCGGACGAGTGGTGCACCGATAAGTTCGAGCCCAAGCCGACCCGCGCCGAGATCACCGCGGTGGACGCGTACTGGACGGCGCACTGGCGGACAGGCGGGAACACGGTGGCCGAGCAGGCGGCCTGGCAGGAGCTGGTCGCTCGGGTGCCCGGCGGCCGGGCCAGCTGGCTGCTGCAGACCCGTACCCCCGCCAACCCCGCCGATCGGCCCGTGACGGTGCCGGAGGGCGCGACCGTGCTGGTGGTCGTGACCGGCCAGGCCGTACCGGCCGCGGACCGGCAACCGACCGTCACGTACTGGACGGCGGTGTGGCGCGCGCACGGCGACCGGGCCAAGCTGCGCGCCGCCGACACCGCGCTGCGCGCCGACGTCGGGGCCGGCCGGGCGGACACGATCCGGTCCCGGCGCCCGGTGGGCGTTGACGCCGCGCCTACCGCTGTCGACGACGCGGTGGTGGTCGCGTTCCTCGTGCTGCCGCCGCCGGCCGCGGGGAGCCTGGCCGAGCAGTCGTGGACCCAGGCGGCGAAGGCCAGGCTCCTGCCGGACCGCTTCACCGTGCTCGGATACGTGGGCGGCGAGCGGGTGCTGACAGCGACCGGCGAGGCGGTGCCCGACGCGCTCGCGGTGAGCCCCGACCCCGAGGCCGACACCGACGAACAGCTCAAGGTGGACGAGCAGACCGGCGCGCTGCGGGTGCCCGACGAGCTCAAGTGGCTGACCGACTTCGGGCGGGCGGTGGCGCTCGGCATGGGCCTGCGCATCCCGCTCACCCCGCAGATCCGCGACGGCCTGGACCGGCTACTGGTGTTCGGGCTGCGGGAGCGGTCCGGCCCCGAGCAGATGGCCGTCCAACTGGCCGACCTCATCACCCGGCAGCTGCGCAGCCCGTCCGGGTACGGGCTGCTGCCACAGGGCACCCCGACCAACAACAGCGAGGCCGCCCCCGCCGGGCAGGACCGCCGCGCCGAAGCCCAGGCCGCGCTGCGCACCGCCTTCGGTTTCGCGGCGGCGGACGCGCCCGACGACTGGCGGACCCGGACCGACGGGCAGTGGCTGGCCGACCTGCTCGGCATCGATCCGGCCGTGCTGACCGGCATGCCCAACGCCGACGGCACCGACCAGCGTGACGCCCGCGCGGCCAACGTCGCCCTGTGGCCGGCGACCTGGGGCGCGTACCTGCGCGGCATGATGCATCCGATCCTGTCCGAGCAGGTGGTCGACCAGACGCGCGAGTTCTTCGTGCGGCACGTGTCGGGGCGCGGCCCGGTCCCGGCGGTCAAGATCGGGCGGCAGCCGTACGGCATCCTGCCCACCACCGCCTTCTCCAAGATGACCTTCCCGGAAGGCGCGACGCACCGCCGCGTGCTGTACAAGCTGCTCAGCGTGGCGGCGGGGGACTGGCAGAAGGCCGTCGCGAAGGTCAGCTACCTGGGCAAGGGCGGGGACCCGCACCAGCTGCTGCTGAACATCCTGGCGCTGCATCCGACGTCGGCGGAGTTCTACCAGCGGTACGCGCAGAGCGTCGAGGACATCTTCAACCGGGAGAACCTCAACAGCGGCGGCCCGCGCGTCATCCCCGCGCTGGACCAGCTCAACATGCCGCAGCCGATCCGTGCCCTGCTCAACCGCCTCGGCTACGCCATCCCGCCTGGAGCCGACCCGGAAGTGATCCGGCGGATGTTCGTGGGCGACCAGTATCCACTGCTCGGACCGCTGGTCGACGACCGGCCGCTGTCGGAGACCGACCACATCCGCGCGTACCTTCCCGACGGCGGCAACTACCTGCACTGGCTCGCCCAGCACGCCGAGCAGGACCTGGAGACCGTCCGGCTCGAACAGGGCTTCAACGGCGACAAGCCGCCTGCGGCGCTGCTGTATCTGCTGGCGCGGCACGCGGTCCTGCTCGCCTGGGAGGACGCCGCCCGCCGCCTGGCCGCCGCAGCCGGGAGCACGGTGCCGCCCGCGCGCGATCCGCTGTTCGTCCACGTACGGCCCAACCGGCCCGGCGCACCCCCGGTGGAGAGCGAGAGCCGGTTCCGCCAGCTGTACTCGCCGGACCGGGCCGTGACCGGCAGCCCGGACCGGCTGGTGGCGAGCTTCATCCCCGAGGTCATCAGGCAGAGCCCGGCCACCGTGCAGCTCGCCGAACAGATCGACGCGCTGGAACACCTGGCCGGGCTGCCGACCGCCCGGCTGGAACGGGTGCTGACCGAGCACCTGGACTGCGCGACGTACCGGCTCGACGCCTGGCGCCTGGGGCTGGTCAACGAGCGGCTCGCGGAGCTGCGCTACGGGCCGTCCGGCACGGGACCGGCCCGGCGCGGCATCCACCTCGGTGCGTACGGCTGGCTGGAGGAGGTACGGCCCAAGCCGCGCCCCGGCATGACGCAGGTCGAGCTGACCGGCGACCTCGGGCAGCTGTTCAGCCCGCCGGGCGCGCAGCCATTGATGCACGACAAGGCCAACGGCGGTTACATCCACGCTCCCTCGCCCGCGCAGGCCACCACCGCCGCTGTCCTCCGCGCCGGATACATCGCCAACGCCAGTCCCGCTGACCGGCACATGTTCGCCGTCAACCTGAGTTCCGAACGGGTCCGGGTGGCGCTGACCCTGCTGGACGGGCTGCGGCGGGGACAGTCGCAGGGCGCCCTGCTCGGCTACCGGCTCGAACGGGCCCTGCACGACCGGTATCCGGATGCCGAGCTGGACTCGTTCATCACCGCGCTACGCGGGGCCTTCCCGCTGCGGGCCGGGCGGATCGAGGAGACCGAGCCGTCCCCCGGCACCGCCGTCGAGCTGGTCGAGGCCCGCAACGTCATCGACGGCCTCGAACTCGTGCGGCGGGTGACCCAGGTGCCCGGCGCGGACGTCTACCCGTTCGGCGCCCAGGGGCTCCCGGACCCCGACGCCGACCAGCGCAAGGCCATCAACGAGGAGGTGCACCGGCTCCTCGACGCCCACGACGCGCTGGCGGACCTGGCGGTGGCCGAGAGCACGCACCAGGTGCTCGCAGGCAATCCCGAGCGGGCGACGACGACCCTCGACGCCTACGCGAAGGAGGGCGTCGCGCCCGAACCCGAGGTGGTCCGGACACCGCGCAGCGGCACCACCTTGACCCACCGGATGGCTCTGCAGCTGACGCCGGGCATCCGGCCGGGCCACAGCGCACCGTCCGTGCAAGGCGAAGGCCCCCGCGCCAAGGCCGAGCCCGCCGTGGACGACTGGCTGCCCACGCTGCTGCCCGACCAGCGGGATGTGGCCGCGCTGGTCACCTGGACCGACCCGGTCAATGGGGTGGCCCGCAGCAGCGTGGTCACCCAGCGGGACCTGCGGCTGCGGCCGATCGACCTGCTGTGGGCGGTACGGCCCGCGAGCGAGGCGTCGATGACCGATCTGGACGACCGGATCATCGGCGTGGTCGCCACCCGCGACCAGCCGCGTCCGGACGCGCGGCTGGTGATCGAGCACACCAGGCGCATCACCGGCAAGGTGACGTTCTTCGAGCTGTCGCCACTGATCGCCGCTCTGCGGTCGCTGCTGACCACGTCCCGGCCAGTGCGGCCCACCGACCTGATCCCGGCCGCTGGGGACGCCCCGATCGACCGCTCCGCCGACGCGGCCGTGACGCTGCCCCGCGAACGGCTGGTGGCGGTGCGGGACGCGCTGGTGGCGCTGCGCACGGCCGTCACCGGCTACCTGAACGACCTCGGGCCCCTGCTCCCCGAGCCGCCTGCGCCGGTCCGGCGCAGCGAGTTGATCAGCGGCATCGACACGTTCCTGCGCCGGTACGGGGATCTGATCGCGACGGCGGGCGGGTTCGGCATGGTGCGGAGCGGCTGGGGCGAGGCCGCCGGGTGGCGGCGGGACCGCTACACCGAGGTGCTCGCGGCCGTCGACGTGGTCGCCGACCGGATGGCCAGGGCGCTGGCCGACGCCAACGCGCTCATCGCCGCTTACGATGCGCTCCCCGCGGCCACCGTGGCCCCGGAGCGGTTCCGGCTGCTGGAGCAGATCGAGCGGCTGCTGACCACCACGCCGACCGCGCCGCGCCCGAGCACGCCTCAGCGGCTGCGCTCGATCATCAACAACCGGCGGCAGGTGTTCCAGAACAAGCTGGGGGATCTGCGCGAGGTCGCCGGCACCGGCCAGAAGACGCTGAGTGGGCTGCTGGCCGAGGTCGCCGCGCTGCTGCCGCTGACCGGCTTGGACCCGGCCGGGCTGACGCTGAGCCCCTACGAGGACCTGGTCGTCGCGCACGGGAAGGAACTGCTGGACCGGGCACGGGCGCTGCAAGCCGAAATCGTCGAGCGGCTGACCGCCACCGACGCGGCGCTGATCGAGCACGATGCGGCGGTGACCGGGCCCGACCGGGTGGAAGCCGCGCTCGACACCCTCAAGGCGCTGCTCGGCGAGGATGTCCTGGCCGTACCGCAGTACACCCCGTCGGCCGCGCTCGCTTCGGACTGGAAGAAGGCCCGCGACGGCAGCGGCGGCCTGATCGAGCACCTGGAGGACGCCGGGCGCGACTTCCCGGTGGACGACTGGCTGCACGGCATCGCCCGGGTCAGGGAGAAGCCGCGGCTGTGGGAGCAGGTGACGATCCTGAGCGACGCGCTACGCCGTGACGGGGGACTGCTCGGCCATCTGCCCGGCTTCGAGGAGCCTCAGCTGGTGCCGATCCAGCTGCCGTACCGGACGGACGACCACTGGCTGGCCATGGAGTTCGCGCCGGGCACGACGCTCGACGAGGACCGGCTGCTGTTCACCGCGCACTACGCCGCCAAGCCCGCACCGCCGACCGCCGACTTCTGCGGCCTGCTGCTGGACGAGTGGACCGAGGTCATCCCGGCGCAGAAGGAGACGACTGGGATCGCGCTGCACTATGACAAGCCCGACTCCGAGCCGCCGCAGGCCATGCTGCTGGTCACCCCGCCCACCCGTAACGGGACGTGGAACGCCGACGACCTGGTGGCGGCGCTGCACGAGACGTACGACCTGATGAAGGCCCGCGCCGTCGAGCCCGCGCACCTGGACGAGACCGCCTACGCTCACCTCCTGCCCGCCACGCTGGTGTCGGCCGCCAGCAAGCCGATCACCATCAGCACCGACTTCGCGACCAACAATCTGCGCGGGAAGAACCCATGACAGAGCGCATCGAGAACCTGCCGAAGGCCCTGGCGGAGCGGGAGTACCCGACCGTCGGCCTGTGGAACCGGCTGGAGGGACGTCCCCGCACGGCGGACTTCGAGCGGGCCTTGCGCGTGGAGGTCCGGGACGCGCTGTGGCTGCTCACCCGGCAATGGCAGCTCGGCGAGTTCCGCGGCTCCGACGCCGGGACGCCGGTCACCGCCATGTACTCGGTGGGGATGGCGGTTCCGAGCCGGTTCCAGTCCGCGTTGGGCGGCTCGGCTGAGAATCTGCCCGCTGACCGTCCGCTGGAGGACGTCGCTGAACGCCGGGCGCTGCCGTTCGCCTTCGGGCCGGACCGGATCTCGTACGATCTGCGCCTTGCCATCGGCCGCCGCTGGCTCAAACTGATGGGCCTGCACCCGCCCATCCACCACCATCGGCAGGACTTCGTCGAGCTGTATCCCATCGCACTGCCGTCCCCGGCCAGCGACGCCGACACCCCGCGGGTGGCCCACCCCGAGGTCTGGTCCACGCTGCAGGCCGTCGCCGGCCGCCGGATGGACGGGTACGAGCTGTACCTTCGCATCAAGGCGGGACACGATGCCGCCGACGGCATCGACCATGTCGCGCCACCGCACCGCACGCTGATCAACGAGCTGGGCACCCGGCTGGTCGGCTGGTTCGACGGCCTGATCGATCAGCCCGCAGGCGACGCCACCTGGGATCCGCGCCGCCTGGAGCATCGGTTCTCGGTCGCCGCGGGGCAGCCGGGGGGCGCGGAGAAGGTGCTGACCGCACAGGAGTATCCGGGCGGCGAGCTCGACTGGCATGCCTTCTCCATCGACCCCGGCACCCGGGTCGGCGGGGCCGCCGCACCGCCCGCCCCGATCAACCGCACGGTCTTCCCGGCCCCGGTGCGCTACTCCGGCATGCCGCTGCCGCGCTGGTGGGCGGTGGAGGACGGCAGGACCAACTTCGCCGCCGTCCGCCCGGACCGCACCGACATGGCCCGCCTGGTCGTCCTGGAGTTCGCCCTCGTCTACAGCAACGACTGGTTCTACCTGCCGTGCGACCTGCCCACCGGAACGCTGGCCTCACTGCGCGGCCTGGCCGTCACCGACGTCTTCGGCCAGCGCCTGTGGATCACGCCCGCCGGTGCGGGGCCCGACAACGACTGGCAGCGCTGGTCCATGTTCACCCTGGACACCATCGGCTCAGACGCCGTCCCCGCCGACACAGGCCTGTTCCTCGCCCCCACCGTCCCCAAGGTCGCCGACGGACCCGTCCTGGAAGAGGTCGACCTCATCCGCGACGAGAACGCCAACATGGTGTGGGGCATCGAGCAGACCGTACGGCTGCCCACCGGCCCGGGCCGCCGCGGCAGCGAGGTCGCCGCCGAGATCCTCGCCCAGCGCCGCCGCCTGTTCCCGCCCACGCCCCCCACCGCCCCGCTGGCCCCCATCGCCTACCTGGCCATGACCTCGGTCCCCGGCCACTGGATTCCGTTCATCCCCGTGCACGTCCCCGGCGACAGCCGCAAGATCCAGCTCCAGCGCGCCGCCATGCCCAGCGAGATCGACACCAAGCCCGTCCGCCCCCGCACCACGATCCTCCGCGAGGGCTTGGACGCCGCACCGCAACGCTCGTACTTCCTCAACGAAGAAGAGGTCCCGCAGACCGGCACCAAGGTCACCGTCGCCTACAACCGCACCCGCTGGGGCAACGGCCGCGTCGCCGTCTGGCTCAGCGCCCGCCGCGGCACCGGCCGCGGCGAAGGCTCCAGCGGCCTCACCTTCGACGTCCCCGCCGACACCAAACCCCTCACCTGAAGCCGACCCCTTCCACCACAGATGTCCTGCTCCGCGCCGTCCGCCCTGCTGTCCGGGAAGACGTCCGACGCCGGGGGCCTCGTCTGGAGGCGTCGCTGCTGCTACTTCGAACCGTCTGACCGTCCCGGGTAGGCCCGCTGTTACGGCACGGCATTCCCCGGCTCCAGCTTCGCGGTCCCCCGCGCCTGCCTGGACGTCCTGCCGGGCGCCATGATGACGACTCCAGGCTGGCGGGGCAGGCTCTGATGCGCTGTTGGAGTGACTCGCTGATAGGCGAGCCGGTCACCGGAGCGGCTCCTCAGAGAGTCCGGACGGGCGCTGACCCGGTCACCCTCGCCCTCCGCGACCAGGACGCCTTCTACGACGACTACGGCGATGCCCTCGATGACGAAAACGCCTGCGTCGTATCCGCTGGACGATACGAATCCTGGTCCTGGCCTGGGAATACGCCAGCTGGCTGTGCGTCGAAGACGCCTTCGGTGTGAACACGATCAATCAAGGCCGGGGAAGCCGTCTCTCCCGGCGGGACCGCGGCCCGACCGCGTGACCGGGAGGTGACCGGTGCGATAGCGGACGGGCGAAGAGTAGGTCGTGTCGGGACCACCTGCCTGTTCAAGGAGCACAGCCCATGCCGCCTCGGCCGCCGGACTTCGGTCCGCAGATCGACCCCTACGCAAGGTACGAAGGCCAGCAGGACTGCGACTCGGAGGCCAAGCCCGGAGTGGCCGCGTTCCGTGACCTGGTACTCGCCGCCTATCCCGAGACACACGACCTCGGTATCAGCAGGGAGTGCGGCCGCGGCGGCCGCAGCGAACACAAGGAAGGACGCGCCTGGGACTGGGGGGTGGACGTCCACACCCAGGCCCACATCGCGGCCGATCTCATCGACTGGCTGCTGGCCACCGACCGGCACGGCAACCCGCACGCCCTGGCCCGCCGCTTCGGGATCATGTACATGATCTGGAACCGGCGCACATGGGAGGCGTACCGCCCCGACGCCGGCTGGCGACCGTACACGGGAGACAACCCGCATACCAACCACGTGCACTTCAGCTTCAGCTGGGCCGGCGCCCGCAAGGAGACCACCTGGTGGACCGCGTCCCCGCGGATGTCGCAGGTGAGTGTGGGGGTGCCGTCGGTGGTGGACCACGGCTCGGGGATGGTGGTGTTCGGTGTTGATACTTCCGGTGGGGTGGTCCATCGGTGGCAGAACGCGCCGGGTGGTGCGTGGTCGGGGTGGACGCCGCT
>NZ_JBFARL010000059.1:0-11533 GCF_040674655.1 Actinomadura sp. NPDC049753
CACCACCGTCGGCAGCGTTCCCAGCAGGACGAGCCCGACGGGGACGTTGACGAAGAACACCCAGCGCCAGCCGGGGCCGGCGGTGCCCTGGAACTCGGGTCCAGGAGCGGCGTTGCGGCGTTCCGGGCGCACGCCTTTAGCGCGCCGAGTACTACTTGACGCGAGAGAGCAAGTACTTGCTATTGTTCGTCAAGTGACGACCACGGAAGACCACATCGAGCTCGTGGCCGAGCTGGTCCGGACGCTGGAGACGCGGATCTTCGATCCCCTGGAGATCCTGCTGGCCTCCGACGAGCCGCTCGGGCCGATCCGGGCGCGGCTGCGCGTGGAGGCCGAGGTCTGGGCGGCCCAGCTGCTCGGCGCCGACCGGGAGCGGGCCACGCTGACCGCGGCCCGGCTCATCGGGGTGCTGTTCCCCGGTGACGGACCCTTCGACCCGCCCGCCTCGTGGTGGCGCACCGCACTGGGACGGGCCGTGGCCCGCACGACCGCCCACCCCGCGGCGGCCGTCCCGTACTCCACGGCCGGGGCGATGCTCGGCATCACCCGGCAAGGCGTCCACGACCTGGTGAAACGCGGAAAGCTCGACAGGGATCCGGGCGGCGGCGTCACCACCTCCTCCATTCGCGACCGGCTCGACCGACCCCAGGAGAGCACCCGTGGCACCGCAAGAAGTGATCATCGATGACCGTCCGGTCCGCCTGGCCGTCCGCGACCACGGCGGGACCGGGTCTCCCGTGCTGCTGCTCCACGGCCTGGGCGGCACCCTCCTGCACTGGGACGCCGTCGCGCCCCTGCTGACCGGCGCGCACCGGGTCGTCGCGATGGACCTGCGCGGCCACGGGCTGTCCGGCGACGGGCCGTGGGAGTGGGAGGCCGTCCTGGACGACGTGCAGGCGGTCGTCGACCACTTCGGCCTGGCCGCTCCTCTCGTGGTCGGCCATTCCCTCGGCGGCATGGTCGCGGTGCGGTGGGCGCTGCGCCATCCGGACGGCCCCGGGATCGTCAACGTCGACGGCCTGCGCTCGGCCGAGACCGCGCCGGAGCACTACGCGGGCATCGGGCCCGAGGAACTGACCCCGCTGCTGGCGGAGTTGAAGACGCTCTTCGACGCCCAGGCCGAGGCGATGGCCCGGCCGCTGCCCGAGGCCCACGCCGCGATGCTTCCCCAGCGGGCGCTGCGCACCACCGATGAGGGCGTCTACGCGCGGCCGGACGCGGAGCTGGCCGGGCAGATCAGGTACGACCCGTACTTCCAGGACAGCGTCGCGGCGGTGGCCGGCATCCGCTGCCCCGCCCTGTTCGTCCTGGCCACCGAGAACCTGCCCGGCCTGCCGGGCCGCGTCGGCGACCTCATGCCGGCGCAGCGTGCGGGCGTCCGCCGCGACCTGCTGGCCCTCACCGCCGACCGGCCGCACCTGCGCGTGCTCGAACTGGCCGGCAGTCACGCCTTGGTCGCCGAACGGCCCGAGGAGATCGCCCGGGCCGTGCTGGAATGCGGCGGCCGTCACGCGAACCTTTCCTAGATTGCCGGGCGGGCGCATCGCCGGCCATTGAGAAAAAGGATCACCGAACCAAACCGGGACCGCCCTCATCAGAGATAGGCATAAGGGGGACACGGTCCAGCGGGCTGAAAGTCGGGTAAGCCGCCGTGTCGATATGGAGAGAACATGCGACTCGGTAAGGCGGCCGTTCTCGGCCTTGTGATCGGTACGGCGACGCTCGGCACGGCCGCGCCCGCGATGGCCGACCCCGGCGACGTGGTCGTGAAGCCCTCGCAGGCGCGGCCCGGCGAGCAGGTCACCGTCGTCGGGAAGAAGTGCGAGGTCGACGGCACGGCGGGCTCGCTGGCCTTCGTGGGCGGGGCCGTTCCGCTGAACGGCGCGGAGGAGGTCGACGGCCGGGCCGGTCTCGCGACCATCAAGAAGGACACCTTCGCCGGCACCTACACGGTGCTCGTGCGGTGCGGCGCGTACAAGGGGACCGGCGAGGTCCACGTCGTGGACGGCAAGGCGCGTCCGATGTCGCAGCCCACCCCGACCGGCGGGCCGGCGACGGGGCTCGGCGGCGCGACGGGCGGCGCGGACACCGCCCTTCTGGCCGGGGGAGGCGTCCTGCTGCTGGGCGGGATCGGCGTCGGCGCCATTGCCGTCCGCCGCCGGAATGGCGCGAGCGCGTAATAGCCGCAGCCTTTATCGCGAAGGCCGACTCTGACAATTCCAGCGGGACGGGAAGGGCGATGGGGAGAAAGGGCGGCCGGTGGGGGCCGGGGGCGGCGGCAGCGTTCCTGACGGCCGCCGGCCTCGTCCTGGCGGTCCTCGGGCTGCGCGGGCCGGCCGGTCCGCCGAGCCCGCCCGCGTGGGCCGCGACCCCCCGGGCGGTCGACCGGCACGGGCCGGTGCTGGACCGCTCCCTGCCCGTCCGGGTGTCCATCCCGTCGATCGGGGTGCGGGCGCCGCTGTCCCGCCTGGGCCTCGGAGCGGGCGGCGAGGTGCGGGTCCCCCCGGCCGACCGGCCCGGGGAGGCCGGCTGGTATCAGGGAGGGCCCACTCCCGGCGAGCGCGGCGCGGCGGTCATCCTGGGCCATGTCGACTCCGCGAAGGGCGCCGCGGTCTTCTACGACCTGGGCCGTCTGAGGCCAGGGAACCGTGTCGAGGTGGACCGCGCGGACGGCAGGGTCGCCGTGTTCACCGTCGAGTCCGTGGAACGCGTCCCGAAGGGCCGCTTCCCCACCGCGCGCGTCTACGGCCCTCTCGACCATCCCGGGCTCCGCCTGGTCACCTGCGGCGGCGCGTTCGACCGTGCCGAGCGCGGTTACCGCGACAACGTCATCGTCTACGCCGCCGAGACGGCGGTCCGGTAGCCCCGCCGAAGGCCCGTCCGGTCACTGCGCCGGCGAGACGAGGGTGCCGGAGGACTGGAACGCGGTGGTCAGGATCTGGCCGACCTTGTCGAGCTTCTTCCGCAGCTTGACGGCGCCGGTGGCACCGCCGGACAGGCCGGTCGTCGCGAGCCCGAGCTCGACGACCACGGTCCCGTCGGGCTGCGGCCTGAGGAGCAGGTGGTACTTGTAGTGCGTGGCGAACGCTCCGAGGAGCATCGCCTTGGTGCGGGTCCCCTTCTCGACGATGCCCTGGCCGGGGTTGTCCCACGTGAAACGAAAGCCCTCGGGCTGCAGGGCGGCCTCCACGACGGCACGGACCTGGTCGAGGTCGCCGGACACCCTGAGGCTGACGGAATTGGCCATGGTTCTCCTTGATCGAGTGGGATCCGGGGGCCGGCGCCGCCGCCCCCCGACAAGAGACGTCCGTCCACTTCCCGAGTACGCAAGTCCGACCGGTCACCTCGTTCGCCCACGCAAGGGTGACAACGCATGGTTGTGACCCGGGGCCGGACGGTTGTTTGATGCGCGACCCCGCCGCCCGCTTTGATCTCCCTGGCCGCCGGAGGCGCGGCCGGCGGAAAGGGCGTGGCGGTGGTGCGCACGGGGGATCGGCGGTCGCTCGGCCGGGGGTTCGGGTGGCTCTGGACGGCCTATGCGGTCAGCGCGTTCGGGACGTGGCTCGCCTTCGACGCGTTCCCCCTGATCGCGATCACCGTGCTGCACGCCGGGCCGGCCCGGGTGTCGGCGCTGGCCGCCGCGGGCCTGCTGGTGGGGGCGGCGGTGGCCGTGCCGCTCGGCCCGTGGGTGGAGTTCCGCCGCAAGCGGCCCGTGATGATCGCGATGGACCTGGTCCGGTGCGCGGCGCTGCTGAGCCTGCCCGCGGCGTTCCTCCTCGGCGGGCTCGGCTTCGCCCACCTGCTGGTCGTGTCGGTCGTCGTCGCCGCGGCCGACATCGCCTTCACCGCGGCGAGCGGCGCCTGCCTGAAGGCGCTCGTCCGGCCGGACGGCCTGCTCACCGCGAACGGGCGGCTGGAGTCCACGAGCTGGACCGCCACCATGCTCGGGCCGCCGCTCGGCGGCGCCGCGATCGGCCTGTTCGGGCCGCTGGTCACCGTGGCGGCCAACGCGGTCAGCTTCCTGCTGTCGGCGGCCGGGATCCGCGCGATCGGCGGGACGGAGCCGCGTCCGGTCCGGAGCACGGGCGCCCGGCTGCGGGCCGGGGACCTGCTCGAAGGGTGGCGGCACATCCTCACCGGCCCGGCGCTGCGCCCGCTGTTCCTCAACCAGATCCTGGTCGCCGGGCTGATCATGGCGACGGCGCCGGTGCTGGCCGTCCTGATGCTCGGCGACCTCGGATTCGCGCCCTGGCAGTACGCGCTGGCGTTCGCCGCCCCGTGCGTGGGAGGGCTCGCCGGTTCGCGGCTGGCCCGGCCGCTGGCCGCGCGGTTCGGACGGCCCAGGACCATGCTGGTCTTCGGGACGCTGCGCGCGTGCTGGCTGCTCGGGCTGGCCTTCGTCCGCCCGGGCGTCGCCGGCCTGGTGCTCGTCATCGCCGTCGAACTCGGGCTGATCACCTGCATGGGGGTGTTCAACCCGCTGTACGCCACCTGCCGGCTGGAGTGGACGCCGCCCGACCGCGTCGCCCGCGTGCTGTCGGCGTGGTCGGTGACGAGCAAGCTCACGATCGCGGCCATGACGGGCCTGTGGGGCGTGCTGGCCGGGCTCACCGGCCCCCGCACCGCGGTCGCGGTCGCGGGCGTCCTGTCCCTGGCGACCCCGGCGCTGCTGTTCCGCAACCGCCGCGCACTCGCCGCACCGGACGTCTTGACGCAGGTCAGTGCCAGTGCGAGCGTGAAAAGGGAGGGGGAAGGGGGACCCTGACATGATAGAGATCAAGAGCATCGAGAAGCCGGACGACCGGCGGGACTTCCCCAGGGGGCACCTGGAGATCGCCAACCTCAGCGGCCTCGTCTTCGGGAAGGCCACGTTCGAGCCCGGATGGCGCTGGACGGAGTCGGTGAAGGACATCGCGGGCACCGACCTCTGCGAGGTCCACCACAACGGCTACGTCGTCCAGGGGAGGATGCACATCCTCACCCGTGACGGCGTTGAGCAGGAGGTCGGTCCCGGCGACGTGTTCGTCGCGACGCCCGGCCATGACGCATGGGTCGTCGGGGACGAGGCCTGCGTCGTGTTCGACTTCGCCGGCGGCATCGGCGAGTACGCCAAGGCCGGTCACTGAGCGTCCGGTTCCGTGAAGCGGGGGCGCCGTCTCATGCCCCCGCTTCCGCGCGTCAGGACGACTCCGGGCTGGAGTCCGCGGGCCTGTGGCGCCGGTAGTGGCGCGCGACGCGGACGCGGTTGCCGCAGCGGGCCGCCGAGCACCAGCGGCGGCGCGGGTGGGCGGGCAGGAAGAGCAGCACGCAGTCGTCGGCCTCGCACTTCCGGATCCTGGTGACCGCCGGGTCGGCGAGGAGTTCGGCGGCGGCCTCGGCGAGCCAGGACGCCGGGCGCAGTTCCGGCGGGCCGGTGCGGCGGCGGGCCGCGAGCAGGGACCGCCCGTCCCAGACCGGTTCGGTGACCGCGGGCGCCGCGCACTGGGCCCGGGTGAGGGCCTCCAGGTCGGAGGCGGAGGGCGGCTCGCCGCGGCGGACGCGGTCGAGGGCCCGGGCGGTGTGCTCCCGGACGTCCCGGACGGCGGCCAGTGACGCGGCCCCCGGCTCCGCCGCGGCGAACGCCGCGGCCTCGTCGGACCGGTCGGCCTGGAGGCGCAGCCAGACCCGAAGGTCGTCGGGCGTGGACAGCAGGTCGGCGCCCGCCGGTCGCGTGTTGACCAGGTCCAGGGCCGGGGGCTCACCGGTCAAGGGGCTCTGGTCGCTCATGCTCTAACGGTACATCGACCGATTGACCCGTTAGGCGTCGGGCCGCTATACCTAATGCATCTTCTCGACAGATAGGCGTTAGGTATGCTTTCGATCGCCCGCACCGCCCACCGGCACGTCGACGTGAGCGGTGTCCGCGTCTTCTACCGCGAGTCCCTGCCGGAGAGGGAGGACGCGCCCGTCCTGCTGCTCCTGCACGGTTTCCCGTCCGCCTCGCACCAGTTCCGCCGGCTCGTCGACGTCCTCGGCGCCCGCTACCGGCTGATCGCTCCGGACTACCCGGGCTTCGGCCACACGATTGCGCCGGACGACTTCGCCTACTCCTTCGACGGGCTCGCCGACGTCATGGAGGGATTCGTCGAGCGGCTCGGGCTCACCCGTTTCGCCATGTACGTGTTCGACTTCGGAGCGCCGGTCGGCTTCCGGCTGGCCGAGCGGCGGCCCGACCGCATCGCGGGCCTGGTCGTCCAGAACGGCAACGCCTACGCCGAGGGACTGTCGGACGGCGCCCGCGACTTCATCGCCCTGCGTCCCGGTGCGCCGGGGGCGGAGGAGGCCGTCCGCGGCCTGCTGACCCTGGACGGGACCCGGAGCCAGTACGAGACGGGCGTCACCGACCCCGAGGCGCTCGCACCGGACGGCTGGACCCTCGACCAGCACTTCCTCGACCTGCCGGGACGCAGGGAGGCCCAGGTCGCGCTGGCCTTCGACTACCACTCCAACGTCGAGCGCTACGACCGCTGGCAGGCCTGGCTGCGCCGGTACACGCCGCCCACCCTCATCGTCTGGGGGGCCGGCGACCCGTTCTTCACCGCGTCCGGCGCCCGCGCCTACCTGCGGGACGTCCCGGACGCGGAACTCCACCTTCTCGACACCGGCCATTTCGCCCTCGAAACCCACCTCCGCGAGATCGCGCCGCTCGTCGCCGCGTTCCTCGACCGTCTCGGGGCGTAGCGGGTGCGGAAGGTCCGCAGGTCGCGGGGGCAGGGGGCGGCCGGGCCGGCGAGAAACGATGACGCCGGGGGAGGCCGGGACGGGTAGGTTCGGGGAATGAACGATCGGCCTACTCTTGAGGACATCCGCCGCGCGCCGAAGGTGCTGCTGCACGACCACCTGGACGGCGGCGTGCGGCCCGCCACCATCGTGGACCTGGCACGGGAGACCGGGTACGGGGACCTGCCCACCACCGACGCGGACGCCCTGCGGACGTGGTTCGAGGAGGCGTCCAACTCCGGATCGCTCGAACGGTACCTGGAGACGTTCTCCCACACGGTCGGGGTGATGCAGACCGTCGAGGCGCTCACCCGGGTCGCCTACGAGTGCGCCGAGGACCTCGCGAACGACGGGATCGTCTACGCGGAGGTCCGGTACGCCCCCGAGCAGCACCTGCGCGAGGGGCTGTCGCTGGAGCAGGTCGTCGAGGCCGTCCTGGACGGCTTCGCGCGCGGCCGCGAGGACTTCGGCATCCGCGTCGGGACGCTCGTCACCGCGATGCGGCACCAGGCGCGCAGCATGGAGATCGCGGAGCTGGCCGTCCGGTACCGGGACGCGGGCGTCGTCGGGTTCGACATCGCGGGCGCCGAGGCCGGGTACCCGCCCACCCGCCACCTGGACGCGTTCGAGTACCTGCAGCGCGAGAACGCGCACTTCACGATCCACGCGGGCGAGGGGTTCGGGCTGCCGTCGATCTGGCAGGCGATCCAGTGGTGCGGCGCCGACCGGCTCGGGCACGGCGTGCGGATCATCGACGACATCGAGGTCGAGGGCGGCGAGGCGCGGCTCGGCCGGCTCGCCGACTACGTGCGCGACAAGCGGATCCCGCTGGAGATGTGCCCGACCTCCAACATCCAGACGGGCGCGGCGAAGTCGATCGCCGAGCACCCGATCGGGCTGCTGCGGAGGCTGAGCTTCCGGGTCACGGTCAACACCGACAACCGGCTGATGAGCGGCACGACGCTGTCGGAGGAGTTCGCCAAGCTCGCCGACGCGTTCGGCTACGGATGGGACGACCTGCAGTGGTTCACGGTGAACGCGATGAAGTCGGCGTTCGCGCCGTTCAACGAGCGGCTCGAACTGATCAACGGGGTGATCAAGCCCGGTTTCGCGCAGCTCAAGTGGAGCGGCGCCCGGCCCCTGGCATGATCGAGCCATGACCATTCGCTCCACCGGCGGGCGCGTCGCCGCGTACGCGTGGCTGGTGTTCGCCGCCCTGAACCTCGTCGACCTGTTCGTCGGCATCACCGGCGACCCCGACTACTCGCTGACGACGGTGACGATCGCGTTCCTGCTGCTGCTCGGCTGCGGGATCGCCTACACGGTCGGGCTGCGGCCGCTGATCGCCGGCGGCGAGGACGGGGTGACGATCCGCAACCCGCTGCGGGACGTCCGGGCGCCGTGGGGCGCGGTCCGCCGGATCGAGGGCAGGAACGCGCTGACGGTGGTGTTCGCCGGCCCGGACGGGACGGACCTGGAGACCCGGGCGTGGGTGCTGCAGACCTCGCCCCGGGCGCAGGCCAAGGCGGAGGCCCGCGCCGAGAAGGAGGCCCGCAAGGGCAAGGGGCAGGCGCAGGGGCTCGATCTGCGGGGGCGGACGCCGACCGCGTACGCGGCGCAGCAGTTGAACGAGATGAAGGACCGGCAGCGCTCCACGGCCCGGTCGGGCGCGCCGGACAAGGCGGCCAAGGCCAGGTCCGAGGCGGAGGAGCAGGGGCCCGCCAGGGGGACGGTCACATGGTCCGTTGTCGCGGTGGCCTCGCTGGCCGTCCCGCTGGCGGTGGTCGTCGCCCTGCTGATCGTGGGCGCGGTCAGCTGAGGAGGACCGGTCGGCTGAGGAGCCCGGTCAGCTGATGGCCGCGGACACGTCCGCGCGGAGGGCCTCCAGGTCGGCGGCGGCGCGCGCGCGGACCTCGGCGACGTCCCCGTCCACCGGGAGCACGACCTCCAGGTAGCACTTGAGCTTCGGCTCCGTCCCGGAGGGGCGCACGACCACCCGCGAGCCCCCGGCCAGGCGGAACCGGAGCCCGTCGGTGGGCGGAAGGCCCCCGGCGGGCCGGGCGAGGTCGTCGAAGGACTCGACGCGCCGCCCGCCGAGCTCGCGCGGGGGATCGGAGCGCAGCCGGGCCATCGCCGCGGTGATCAGCGAGAGGTCGCTCACCCTGACCGACAGCTGGGACGTCGCGTGCAGCCCGTACCGGCGGGCCTGCGCGTCCAGCAGGTCGAGCAGCGTGCGTCCGTCGCGCCTGGCGTCGGCCGCGAGCGCGGCGACGGCGAGCGCGGCGCCGATGCCGTCCTTGTCGTTGACGAGCACGCCCCGGTCGTCGCCGACGCTGTAGCCGAGCGCCTCCTCGTAGCCGAACACCAGCCGGCCCGGGCCCGCCTTCATGATCCACTTGAAGCCGGTGAGGGTCTCGGCGAACCGGACGCGGTGCGCGGCGGCGATCGAGCGCAGCAGCGAGGACGACACGATCGTCGTCGCGACCAGGCGGTCGTCGCCCGTGGTGTGCCGCAGCACGTGCTCGGCCAGCAGCCCGCCGACCTCGTCCCCGGTGAGGGTCCGCCACCCGGACGGGCCCGGGACGGCGACGGCGCAGCGGTCGGCGTCCGGGTCGTTCGCGATCACCAGGTCGGCGCCGCGGGCCTCGGCGAGGCCGAGCGCCAGGTCGAGCGCGCCCGGCTCCTCCGGGTTCGGGAAGTCGACGGTCGGGAAGTCGGGGTCGGGCTCGGCCTGCTCCGGGACGACGGCCGGCGCGGGGAACCCGGCGCGGTCGAACGCGGCGAGCAGGACGTCCCGCCCCACGCCGTGCAGGGGCGTGTAGACGATCGAGACGTCCCGGTCGCCGCCGAGGCGCAGGGACGACACCGCGTCCAGGTAGAGGCCGGCGTCCTCGTGGACGGGCCACCCCTCCCCGAGGGGGAGCTCGTCGACGCGGCCGACGGCGTCGATCGCGGCGGAGATCTCCGCGTCCGTCGGCGGGACGATCTGCGCCCCGTCCGCCCAGTACACCTTGTAGCCGTTGTCGCGCGGCGGGTTGTGGCTGGCCGTGACCATGACGCCCGCCACGATGTCGTCGAACGCCCGGGTGAAGTGCGCCAGGACCGGCGTCGGGACGGGCCCGGCGAACACCTCGGGACGCAGCCCCGCCCCGCTCAGCACGGCCGCGGTGTCGTCGGCGAACCGCCGGGAGCCGTGCCGCGCGTCGAACCCGATCACCACCCGGCCGCCGGCGGGCAGCCGGGCGGCCAGACCGGCGGCGGCGCGCATGACCGTCACCCGGTTCATCCGGTTCGGCCCGGCGCCGAGCTCGCCGCGCAGCCCGGCCGTCCCGAACTCCAGCCGCGTCCCGAACCGGTCGGCGAGGGCCGCCGCGTCGCCCGCGTCGAGGATCGCCCGCAGTTCGGCGCGCGTCGCTGGGTCGGGGTCCTGGGCGAGCCACTCCTCGGCCCGCGCGCGCAGGTCGCTCACAGCTTCGCCAGGACGGTGGCGAGCAGCGTGCCCATGCGGCCGGCCGACGCGCGTCCCGCCGCGAGGACCTCCTCGTGGTCGAGCGGCTCGTCCGACAGCCCCGCCGCGATGTTGGTGACCAGGGAGATGCCGAGCACCTCCGCGCCGCCCTGGCGGGCCGCGATCGTCTCCAGCACCGTCGACATGCCGATCATGTCGGCGCCCAGCGTGCGCAGCATGCGGATCTCGGCGGGCGTCTCGTAGGTCGGGCCGCGGAACGCCGCGTATACGCCCTCCGACAGGCTCGGGTCGGCCTCCTTGGCCAGGGCCCGCAGGCGTCCCGAGTACGCCTCGGTCAGGTCCAGGAACGTCGCGCCGGTCAGCGGGTTCGCGCCGGACAGGTTCAGGTGGTCGGAGATCAGCACCGGATCGCCCACCCGCTGGTGCTCGGGCCGCAGCCCGCCCGCCGCGTTCGTGAGCACCATCGTCTTGACGCCCGCGGCGAGCGCCGTCCGGACGCCGTGCACCACGGAGTCGACCCCGCGCCCCTCGTACAGGTGCGTGCGGCCGAGGAACACCAGCGCGTTGCGCCCGCCGATCTCCACGGCCCGGATCCGGCCGGCGTGGCCCTCCACGGCCGGCGGCGCGAACCCGGGCAGCTCGGCCACCGTCAGTTCGGCGACGGGCTCGCCCAGCCTGTCGGCCGCCGGGACCCAGCCGGACCCCATGACGAGGGCGACGTCGAAGGAGTCGATGGACGTGCGGGAACGCAGCGCGTCCGCGGCGTCCCGTGCCAGTGCAAAAGCGTCGTTGCTCACGTTGCCGACACTACCGCCGCGCCGTCCGGCCGCCGCCGGTCAGTCGCCCAGCGACTTGCAGGGACGTGTGCGCAGGTCCTTGACGTAGTCGTCGGGCGCGCCGGCCTTCTCGGCGGCGTCGGCGAGGATGCCGAGGTAGCGCGCGGACGGCAGCCCGCCCTCGTAGTCGTCCAGGACGTACATCCAGCACAGCGCGTCGCCGTCGAGCGTCTGCACCCGCACCCTGATCTTGCGGTAGACGTTGAGCGCGGCGCCCTCCCAGGCGTCGAGTTCCTTCTCGTCCCAGGCGGGCACGTCGTAGATGACGACGAAGACCTGCTCGGAGTCGTCCTCGACGACCGTCGCGAGAGCCCCGTCCCAGCCCTTGTCCTGCCCGCCGAAGGTCAGGCGCCAGCCGGCGAGCCAGCCGGTGCCGCGCATGGGCGAGTGGGGAGCCCGGCCGGCCATCTGCTCGGGGTCCATGTTGGAGGCGTACGCCGCGTACAGAGCCACGGGGGAAGGCTACGCC
>NZ_JBFARL010000059.1:11632-39374 GCF_040674655.1 Actinomadura sp. NPDC049753
AAAGTAAGGCTCGGGGGTGTGGGGGACGCCCCCCACAGGGAACGCGCCAAGTAAGGCTCGGGGGTGTGGGGGACGCCCCCCACAGGGAACGCGCCAAGTAAGGCTCGGGGGTGTGGGGGACGCCCCCCACAGGGAACGCGCCACACCGGTTGATGGGCCACTCCGGGGTTGTTGCAGGAAGAAAGGGTCCGGAGCGGACTTTTCACTGCCGTGAGTAGGAAACAATGGAAGATGTGACCCGCATCGTGATCATCGGAGGAGGCCCGGGCGGTTACGAGGCCGCGCTCGTCGCGGCGCAGCTCGGCGCCGACGTGACCGTCGTCGAACGGGACGGTCCGGGCGGCGCGTGCGTGCTCACCGACTGCGTGCCCTCCAAGACACTCATCGCCACCTCGACCCGCATCGCGGTCATGTCGGAGTCGGCCGGCCTCGGGCTGCGCTTCAACGGCGGCCCGGACGGGATCGTCGGCGCCCTCGAGGCCGACATGGCCACCGTCAACAAGCGCGTGAAGGACCTCGCACGGGCCCAGTCGTTCGACGTCGCCGAACGGCTCGCCTACGAGGAGGTCAAGATCGTCCGCGGCGAGGCGCGGCTGGTGGAGCCGCACGTCGTGGCGGTCGGCGACCGCCGCATCCGCGCCGACATCGTGCTCATCGCGACCGGCGCGACGCCGCGCGTGCTGCCGGGCGCGGAGCCGGACGGCGAGCGCATCCTGAACTGGCGCCAGCTCTACGACCTGCCGGAGCTGCCCGAGGAGCTGATCGTGGTCGGCTCCGGCGTGACGGGCGCCGAGCTCGCGGGCGCCTACCTGTCCCTCGGCTCGAAGGTGACGCTGGTCTCCTCGCGCGACCGGATCCTGCCCACGGAGGACGCCGACGCCGCCGCCGTCCTGCAGGACGTGTTCCTGCGGCGCGGCATGAACGTCATGTCGCGGTCGCGGGCGGCGGCCGTCGAGCGGTCGGGCAACGGCGTGATCGTCACGCTGGAGGACGGGACCAAGGTCGAGGGCACGCACTGCCTGATGACCGTGGGCATGGTCCCGAACACCCGGGGCATCGGCCTGGAGGAGGTCGGCGTGCGGTGCGACGCGCGCGGCTTCGTCGAGGTCGACAAGGTGTCGCGGACGTCCGTCCCGCACATCTACGCCTCCGGCGACTGCACGGGCGTGCTCATGCTGGCGTCCGTCGCGGGCATGCAGGGGCGCATCGCGATGTGGCACGCGCTGGGCGAGGCCGTGCAGCCGCTGAAGCTCGGCTGGGTGTCCTCCAACATCTTCACCGATCCCGAGGTCGCGTCGGTCGGCGTGACGCAGCACATGGTCGACTCCGGGGACGTCAACGCCCGGACGGTCATGCTGCCGCTGTTCACCAACGCGCGCGCCAAGATGCAGGGCTTCGAGGACGGCTTCGTGAAGCTGTTCTGCCGCCCGTCCACGGGGATCGTGCTCGGCGGCGTCATCGTGGCGCCGCGGGCCAGCGAGCTGATCCTGGGCGTGTCGATCGCCGTCCAGCAGCACCTCACCGTCGACCAGGTGGCGCACACGTTCGCGGTCTACCCGTCGCTGTCGGGCAGCATCACCGAGGCGTCCCGCCGGCTGATGGCCGAGCACGCCTACTAACGGCGCGCCCGGCCGGGCCGTCCGGAGATCCGGCTGGAAGTAGCGCAGGGCGTAGACCCACGCCCTCAGCGAGGTGAGCCCATCCAACGGCGAGGTGTCCTGCTCACGGGGGACACCCCTCAGAAGCCGCCGCCGAAGTCCCCGCCTCCGCCGAAGTCGCCGCCGCCCCCGAAGTCGCCTCCGCCGAAGTCCCAGCCCCCGCCGACGTCGCCGTCGCCCCCGCCGAAGTCGCCTCCGCCGAAGCCGCCGCCCCACATCGAGCCGAGCGCGGTGCCGATCAGCAAGCCGCTGAGCAGGTCGACGCCGCCGTAGCCGTAGTAGTAGCCGCCGGCGTAGGGCGCGTACGCGGGACCGGCGTTCCAGTACGGCTGCCGCCCCCCGCCGACCGGAACCATGCGGACGTCCGGGTCGCTCCCGTGCAGGACGGCCCGCGCGTCGGCCGCGCACGCCGGGACGGAGCGGGCGACGCCGCCGGGCGGCGCCCACGTCACGTCCTGGACGGACGGCCCGTGCTGCGGGTTGAAGAAGCAGGGCGCGCGCCGCTCGGGCACGGGGTCGCCGGCGAGCCGGGCGCGCGTCGCGGTCATGTAGTAGCGGCCGTCCTCCAGCGCCGTCGTGACCTCCTGCATGTCCTGCGGCCGGGCGGCGCGCTCGGTCGCGGACTTGGCGCGGTCGTAGGAGTTCATCGCGCGCTCGTAGTCGGCGCGGGTGTCGGGATCGAGGCCGCTGTCCATGACGTTCAGGTCGAGGCGGGCGATGTCCTCGCCGAGGAGCGTCACGTCCTCCTGCACGCCCGCCTTGAGGTCGGCCATATCGCGCGCCGCCCGCTCCCGGCGCCTCCTCCGGGCGTTGAGCAGGACGGCCGTGATCGCCGCCACGACGAGCACGAGCACGCCGAGCAGCACGTAGCCGATCGTCGCGGTGGACCTGGAGTCGCTGTCGACCTTCTTCTCGGCGAGGCCGCCGAACTGGATCAGCCGCTGCTTCAGCGGCGCGCCCTCGGTGCGGGTGACCAGCTGGTTGATCTCCGCGCGGTCCAGCTTCTTGGAGATCGCGCCCATCCGGGCGCCGTCGGCGGTCACCGCGACGTAGGTCCCGCCCTTGCCGACGCGCTCGGCGACGGCCGGGAGCAGCTGCCGGACCTCGGTCCCCGTGACGTCGTTGCGGACGACGACGGCGCGGATGTCGGCGTCGCTGTCGCCGCCGAGAGAGGTCTCGATCTCGTTCCGGTCGGCGGGGGTCAGCGGGTTCCCGGCGCCGCTCGTCACGAACAGCCGCGAGTCGATCAGGCCCTTGGCGATCTGGCCGACGGTGTCGTCCGCCGCCGCCCGCGGGGCCGCCGCCCGGACGGCGGTTCCCGTCGACATCGCCGTCGTCTGCGTGGTGGCGGCCTGCGTGGTGGCGGCCTGCGTGGTGGCGGCGGTGCCCGCCGGAGCGGCCAGGGCGAACGCCGGGACGGCGACCGCGGCGATGATCGCCGCGGCGGTGCCCCCGCGAGCCGCTCGCACGGCCCGGTTCTCGGTGCTCATGCTCCCAGTCTGCCCACGTGGACGCGCCGATACGTCCTTCGCGGGACGGATTTGCGCACGGGCGGACGGGCGCCGCACCCCATTCCCTCCAGGGACCCGGAGCGCCGGGGCCCTGGAGGCGATGCGGCCGGCGGCGCGCTCAGGAGTCCTTGATCTCGCAGATCACGGCGCCCGCGGAGACGGTCTGGCCCACCTCGGCGGACAGGCCGGTGAGCGTCCCCGCCTTGTGCGCGGTGAGCGGCTGCTCCATCTTCATGGCCTCCAGGACCACGATGGCGTCGCCGGCCGCCACGGTCGCGCCCTCCTCGACGAGGAGCTTGACGATGGTGCCCTGCATGGGGCTGACCAGGGAGTCGCCGGACGCCTGCGCCACGCCGCCCTTCTTGGCGCCGCGCCGCTTGGCGGGCGCGGCCTTGCCCGCGGCGGGGGCGGCGGAGGCGCCGAACCCGGCGGGCAGGACGACCTCGATGCGGCGGCCGCCGACCTCCACGGTGACGCGCTCGCGCTCGCCCTCGTCCTCCTCGCCCGCGGGGGGAGCCTCGTGGGGCGGGATCCGGTTGTCGAACTCCGTCTCGATCCACCGGGTGTGGACGCTGAACGGGGTCTCGTCGTCCGCCGGGACGAACGCCGGGTCGTCCAGCACCGCCTGGTGGAACGGCAGGACGGTCGGCATGCCCTCGACGACGAACTCGGCGAGGGCGCGGCGGGACCGCTCGACGGCCTGCCGCCGCGTCGCGCCCGTCACGATCAGCTTCGCGATGAGGGAGTCGAACTCCTGGGGGACGGTCTGCCCGGCCTCGTAGCCGGCGTCCAGGCGGACGCCGGGGCCCGTCGGGGGGTGCCAGGCCGTCAGGGTGCCGACGGCGGGCAGGAACCCGCGCCCGGCGTCCTCGGCGTTCAGCCGGAACTCGATCGAGTGGCCGCGCAGCTCCGGGTCGCCGTAGCCGATCTCCTCGCCGTCGGCGACGCGGAACATCTCGCGCACGAGGTCGACCCCGGCGACCTCCTCGGTGACGGGGTGCTCGACCTGCAGGCGCGTGTTGACCTCCAGGAACGAGATCGTCCCGTCCTGGCCGACGAGGAACTCGCACGTCCCGGCGCCGACGTAGCCGGCCTCCTTCAGGATCGCCTTGGACGAGGAGTACAGCAGCTCCAGCTGCTCCTCGGACAGGTACGGCGCGGGCGCCTCCTCGACGAGCTTCTGGTGGCGCCGCTGGAGCGAGCAGTCGCGGGTGGACACCACGACCACGTTGCCGTGCTTGTCGGCCAGGCACTGCGTCTCCACGTGCCGGGGCTTGTCGAGGTACCGCTCGACGAAGCACTCGCCCCGCCCGAAGGCGCCCACGGCCTCGCGGACGGCCGACTCGTACAGCTCGGGCACCTCCTCCAGCGTCCGGGCGACCTTCAGGCCGCGCCCGCCGCCGCCGAACGCGGCCTTGATCGCGATGGGCAGGCCGTGCTCGCGCGCGAACGCGACGACCTCGTCCGCGCCCGACACCGGGTCGGCGGTGCCGGCGACCAGCGGCGCGCCGACCCGCTGGGCGATGTGCCGGGCCTGCACCTTGTCGCCGAGCGCGGTGATCGCGGCGGGCGGGGGACCGATCCAGGTCAGACCCGCGTTCTGCACGGCCGAGGCGAAGTCGGCGTTCTCCGCCAGGAAGCCGTAGCCGGGGTGGACGGCGTCGGCGCCCGACTCCGAGGCGATCTTCAGCAGCTTGTCGATGTCCAGGTAGCTCTCGGCCGCCGTCCGCCCGCCGAGGGCGAACGCCTCGTCGGCGACCCGAACGTGCAGCGCCTCCAGATCGGGCTCGGCGTACACCGCCACACTGGCCAGCCCCGCGTCGCGGCAGGCACGGGCGATACGGACCGCGATCTCGCCGCGGTTGGCGATCAGGACTTTGCGCACGTGGGTCTCCTCCTTCAACCTCGCAGGCAGTCTAGATAACCCCGATCCCAGGTTTTCGTAAGCCCCTCCTTATTGGGGGCGAGGTCCCGGATAGTGGGAGGCTTCCCCAGAAAGCGGTACCCCCAGGGGGATCCGCGCGAGGCTCCGCTCCGTCTCATCCGGGAGCCCGCGGCACGAGTCCCCCCGTGCGGGCATGAGAGGAGCCACCGTGGCCGAGAAGAAGACGTCCGCAGCCAGGCCCGAGCGTGGCCCAATCCGGCTGGCCTGCTGTTCGATGCAGTGCCGTGGTGTTCCGGATATCGCCTCGATCTGTCATAGACCGAATCTAGGATCGGGGGTGTGCAGCTCAGGTACCGGTTCCGGCTCTACCCGACCCCTGGCCAGCAGCAAGCGCTGGCCAGGGCGTTCGGGTGCGCGCGGGTGGTGTTCAACGATGCCCTGCGCGCACGTGAAGAGGCGCATGCGGCCGGGCTGGCGTACCCGTCGGACGGGGAGCTGTCCAAGCGGGTCATTACCGAAGCGAAGAAGACCCCCGAGCGGGCCTGGCTGGGCGAGGTTTCGGCCGCCGTCCTGCAGCAGGCTCTGGCGGATTTGAACACCGCCTACCGCAACTTCTTCGCGTCGGTATCGGGGATGCGGAAGGGCCGTCTGGTCGCGGCGCCCCGGTACCGGTCCCGCAAGGACCGGCGGCAGGCGATCCGGTTCACCCGCAACGCCCGCTGGAAGATCACCGCGGGCGGGAAGCTGCGCCTGCCCAAGATCGGGGACGTGCCGGTGCGATGGTCCCGCACGCTGCCGTCCGTGCCGTCATCGGTGACGGTGGTCCGGGACACGGCGGGCCGGTACTTCGCCTCCTTCGTCGTCCAGACCGCCGACGAGCCGCTGCCGGACACGGCGGCCGAGGTCGGCGTCGATCTGGGGCTGACGCATTTCGCGGTGCTGTCGGACGGCCGCAAGATCAGCAGCCCCAGGTTCCTGCGCCGCGCCGAGCGCAAACTCCGCAAGGCTCAGCAGGCCCTGTCCCGCAGAACCAAGGGGTCGGCCAACCGGCGCAAGGCCGCCGCGAGGGTCGCCCGGTTGCACGCGCGGGTGACCGACGCGCGCCGCGACCACCACCACAAGCTCTCCACCCAACTGATCCGCGACAACCAAGCGGTCTACGTGGAGAACCTTGCGGTGCATGGTCTGGCCCGCACCCGGCTCGCCAAATCCGTGCACGACGCGGGCTGGGCCCAGTTCGTCGCGATGCTGGAGTACAAGGCCGCCCGGCACGGACGCACCTTCGCCAAGATCGACCGCTGGTTCCCCTCCTCCAAGCTGTGCGGGGCTTGCGGGACGGTCGCCGAGTCGATGCCGCTGAACATCCGCAAGTGGGCCTGCGCGTGCGGCGCGGTCCACGACCGGGACGTCAACGCCGCCAACAACATCCTGGCCGCCGGACGGGCGAACAGGCTAAACGCCTGCGGAGGGACCGCAAGACCTCCCGCCCAGCGGGAGGCAGGACCCAGTGAAACAGGAAGCCACAGAAGCGCCGCACACGCGGCACAGGCTGAATCCCCGGCCTTCAGGTCGTGGAGCGAGTCAAAACAAGTGCCCGACCTGCTCGCGCGTCGCCGCCCTGGAGAGCGAAGCGGACTGAACCGGCGTTCCTCCCGGGGGCCGGCCGTGTAATGTCGGCTCGGATCTACCAGCCTTTGATCAGCGGGAGAGGCCGATGGTTCGCCCGTGGCCCCGGGCCGGACTGGCGGTCGTTTTGGCCGCCTGCCTGCTGGCGCCCTCGTCCGGCGTGCGCGGGCAGACCCCTGCGGTGGAGGACTACCTCACCCGCCAGCTCACCGTCGCCGCGAACTCCTACCTGGAGCGGCGCTCGCAGGCCCTCGTGCAGAAGGACGGCCGCGACCGCGGCGCCGCCCCCACGGAGGTGCTCGGCGTGCGGATCTCCCCGTCGCTGGTGCGGTCGCAGGAGAAGGCCGTCCGGGAGCTGGAGACCCGCAACCGCGCCCCCGTCGAGGGCGGCCCCGCCTACACCGGCGCCCGCACGCGCCTGGACGAGGGCCGCGCCGTCCGCACGGGCGACCGCATCACGCTGGAGGCGGTGGAGCACACGGAGATGCGCTACGGCCTCGGCGGCCGCGGGAAGGTCACCCAGTCGGTGCGGCGCCGGTTCGAGTTCCGCGCGACCGGCGAGCAGATCACCATGGTCGGCGAGCGGGTCCTGGACCCGGGGGCGCACCCGGTGAACGACCCGCTCGGCGAGAGCCGCTGACGCGCCGTTCTCCCTTTCTCTCGGCGATCCCCCATTCACATCCGGAAACCGCTCTGAAACTCTCTTGACGCGCAGTAATTATGCTCGTCACAAGCCATCCGGCCCGCCCTCGCTGGCCACATCCGGACAAGCTGCGATGGTGGGAATGTGGCCGTTTCTACGGGGGATACCCGGGGGGCCGCTGGCTGGATGTGATCGGTGGGGCGTAGGCTGGCGCCATTCCTGCGGTAGCGGCTGGAAACGTTCCAACGATCAGCGACGAAAGGGACGGGGCGATGGGTGACAAGCGCGGCGCCAACCTGGGCGAGCTAGAGGAACTGTCCCGCATCTTCAGCAAGCACTCCCGCAACCTCGACGCCCTCATCAAGGACCTCAACGGCCGCACCGTGAGCAGCAGCGCGGCCTGGTGGGGCCCCGGGGCCGACCGCTTCCGCGCCTCCTGGGCCGAGGCCAAGACCGCCTTCGACAAGATGGCCGTCGCCCTCGAACAGGGCAGCCAGGACATCCGCAGGTCCCAGCAGAACATCGAGGCCGCCACGCGCTGAGCCTCCGCGAGCCGCGGGTCCCGGCCCATCCCCCCGAGGCCGGGACCCGCCTTTTTTCTTCGCCCGGTGCCGTCCGCCCGGCGGAGACCGGTCGCGATCAGTCGGCGCTGACCGGAGGGGGAAGCGCCACCTGGATCCGGGTGGTGGCGCCCGCGGCCACGAACAGGCCGCGGCCGGTGGGCCCGCCCAGCGGCGCGTTGCGGGGCAGGCGCAGCCCGAACAGGTCGCCGTCGTCCGGCGAGTCCACCGACAGCAGGACGCCCGACCGCGAGCGCCTGGTGTCGGACAGGAAGCCCCGGTAGCCGCGACCCAGATCGTCGGTGGTGCCGCCGATCACGACGGCGTGCTCCCCGTCGCGGGCGGTGCGCAGGACGTCGCTGAGGGCCTCGTCCAGCTCGGTCTCGTCCAGGAGCTCGGCGTCGTCCACGACCACGGCGAAGCGGTGCTCGTCGCCGATCGCGCGTTCCAGGTCGGCAGCGTCGGCGTCGGACGTCAGCACGCCGAGCACGCCGGGCCGGCCCGACAGCAGGCGCAGCGGGGAGCGGCGCGGCGTCACCAGGACGACCGGGACGAGCCCGCCGCCGACCGCGGGGTCGAGCAGCGACTGGACGATCGTCCGCAGCGTCGTCGAGCGGCCCGAGCGGGGCGGCCCGGCGACGGCGAACCCGGGGCCCTCGCCCAGCAGGTCGATGCCGACGGGCGCGAGCGTGTCGCCGCCGACGCCGACCAGCGCCCACAGCGCCGACGGGGCCAGGAACTCCGGGTCGAGCGACATCGCCTCCCGGTAGGTGACGCGGACCGGCAGCTCGTCCACGTGCAGGGGACCCCGGCGGCGCGGCAGCCGGCCGTAGCGGGACACGCAGCTCCGGGCGATCTCCTGGAGGGCCGCGACCTGGCCCGCGCCGGACGCGTCGTCCCCGAGGAGCGCGATCTGCGACTCGCGGGGCGGCGCGCCGGGCCCGGCGGGCTCCAGGGCGCGCCCGGGCGGCATCTCGGCGGGGATCTGCCGGTCCTGCAGGCCGCCGTACCCGTAGTCGTTCGGGTCGGCCATGCGCAGGATGAGGCGGCGGTCGAAGACGGTGGAGACCTGCCCGCCGAGACCGGAGCGGTCGCCGGTGAACACCGCGCGCAGGCCCGCCGCGGCGCCCTCGCGCAGCAGCCGGACGACCTGGTCCACGAGGCGCCCGTAGTCGTAGTGCTCGAACGCGCCGAGGAAGCCCTCCCAGCGGTCCAGGAGCAGGACCATCCACGGGAGGCGGTCGGTGGCGGCGACGGCGGCGCGCTGCTCGGCGAGGGAGGAGAACCCCGCCTCGGCGAGCACCTGCTGGCGGCGGGCCACCTCGGCGGTGAGCGCGGTGAGGAGGCGCTCGCATCGGTCGAGCTGGTCGCGGGTCACGACGGCGCCGCAGTGCGGCAGGGAGACCAGCGGCAGCAGGGCGTTCGCGCCGCAGTCGATGGCGTACAGGTGCGCGTCGTAAGGGGAGCAGCCGCCCGCCAGGGACCCGGCGATCGTGCGCAGCGCCGTGGAGCGGCCCGACTGCGCGGACCCGGCGATGTAGAGGTGGCCGCCGGCCGCGAGGTCGAGCGTCAGCTCCTCGCGGGACTGGACGGCGGGCAGGTCGGTGACGCCGAACGGGACCGGCGGGACGTCCACGACGGAGCCGCCCGCGGCGGTGCGGGGCGCCAGCGCGACCCGCTCGGGCAGCGGGCTCAGCCACGGCGAGGGCTGCCGGGCGATCCCGGCGCGGCGGGCGGCCTCGTCGACCGCCTGGACGAGCACGCCGAGGTCGGTGCCGAGCACGGCGTCGTCGGCCGCCTCGCGCGGCGCGGGCAGCGGATGGCCGAGGCCCTGCCACGGCAGCGGGTGGACGGTCGGGCCGCCGGACCCGGACGCCGCGCCGGGGCGGCGGCCCCCGATCCGCGCCGACTGGACGGCCTGCGGCGACGACCCCCCGGAGCGGACGTAGCAGCGCCCGGGGGTGGACTTGGAGATCTGCGCCGCGTCCGGGGAGTCGAGGACGTCGGCGGACTCGTCGGGGTCGGTGACGCGCAGCGCGATGCGCAGGTTGGTGTTGGCGCGGATGTCGGCGGTCACCACCCCGGCGGGGCGCTGCGTGGCGAGGATCAGGTGGACGCCGAGGGAGCGGCCCCGGCGGCCGATGTCGACCAGGCCGGCGACGAAGTCGGGCAGCTCGGTGACCATCGCGGCGAACTCGTCGATGACCAGGACGAGCCGTGGCATGGCCGGCAGCCCCGGATCGGCGGGGCGCAGGTCGTCGTAGTCGTCGACGTCCTTGGCGCCCGCGCCGAGCAGGATCTCCTCGCGGCGGCGGAGCTCGGCGGCCAGCGACTCCAGGGCGCGCTCGGTGGCGTGGCCGTCCAGGTCGGTGACCATGCCGACGGTGTGGGGGAGGTCCGCGCAGTCCTTGAACGCCGCGCCGCCCTTGTAGTCGATGAGGACGAACGTCATCTCGTCGGGGCGGTTCGCGACGGCGAGCGAGGCGATGAGGGTCTGGAGCAGCTCCGACTTGCCGGCGCCCGTGGTCCCGGCGATGAGGCCGTGGGGGCCGTCCGCGCGCAGGTCGATCTCGTAGCGGCCGCCCGAGGCGAGGCCGATGGGGACGCGGGTCGTCCGGCCGCCCGTCCTGTTCCACGACTGCAGGACGTGCTCGGCCGTGGGCTCGGGCATGTCGAGGACGTCCAGGAGCCGCACGTCGGCGGGGAGCGAGTCCTCGGCGTCCTCGCGGGACACGTCCCGGACGGGGGCCAGCGCGCGCGCCACCCGGTCGGTCCAGGTCGCGGAGACCTGGTCGGCGAGGACGGGGCCGACGGCGTCCAGGCCCTGCCCTCGGAGCAGGAGCGTCGAGTGCCGCTGGGCGTCCCAGGCGGCGACGGCGCTGCACTCCTCGGGGAGCAGCCGCTCCTCGTCGTCCACGCAGATGGCGTAGAGCCCGTACTCGGCGCCGCGCGACAGCAGCATCGGCATCCCCGGGATGCGGCGCAGCGCGCGGGCGCCGTCCAGGACGATCAGGATGTTGTACGGCGCGCCGTCGGCGGGCCGGGCGCCCTGGCCGAAGAACGACGACTCGGCCTGCGCGGCGCGCCGCCGCTCGGTCACCCGGATCGCCAGTTCGGTGACGCGGTGCGCCGCCGACTCGGGGTCGGTGCCGACGAGGGCCACGCAGTCCTCGCCCTCGCGCGGCGCGCAGTGCGGCAGCCAGCGCACCCAGTTCCACTCGTGCCCGGCGTTCGGGTCGGCGGACAGCACGACGATGGCCAGGTCGCGGGGGCTGTGGAGGGCGGCGGCCTGCGCGACCATCCAGCGGGCCAGGGCGCGCGAGGCGTGCCGGGGCCCGGTCAGCCCGACGACGCCCAGCTCGGTGAGGGGCAGCACCACGGGGACCTGCCGGGCCTTCGGGACCCGGAGTCCGCGCGCGGCGGAGGACGCCCCCTCCCGCCCCGCCCGCTCGCCTCCGGCGCCGCCCGCCGGCTCGGCGTCCCCGGTCAGCTCGATGCGGGCGGGCAGGTCGGCGAGGCCCACCCGCAGGTGGAGGACGTCGGGGTCGTCCCGGCGTCGTTCCCACAGGCGGCGCCGCGGGCCCGTCGCGGTGAGCAGGACCTCGGCGGCGTCGGGGTGCAGCGCGCGGCGCTCGGCCTCGTCCTCGCGCCGCAGCCGCTCCAGCTCGCCGTCGAACTCGCCCGCCTTGCGGTGGTACTCCTTCAGCGACTTCTTGTAGGACTTGCGGCCGTGCACGCGGTCGCCGAGCCATTCGCCGAGCGTCATCACGGGCCAGGCCAGCGCGAACAGCGCCCACCACCACTGGCCGAGCCCGAACGCCATGGCGAGCCCGAACGCCGAGAACAGCAGCGCGCCGAAGAGCCGGAGCCGCTCGCGCGGGTTGCGTTCGGGGCGCTTCGGCACCTCCAGCGTCCGCGCCCGTCGCGGCCGGTTCAGCCGCGGCGGCCGGTTGAACGCTAGGCCGCCCTCCGGCAGGGGCTCCAGGTGGGTGTCGGGGGCGGCGCACGGCGCGAGGGCGAGCACGCTGGCGCCCACCGTCAGGAGCGCGCCCATCGGCCACGCCGTCTTCGCGCCGAGGGGCGTCCCGTCCAGGACGACCGCCCCCTGCATCGTCAGGGCGGACGCCTCGACCTGGACGGCCGTGCGCTCGACCGTCAGCCGCAGGGACCGGGCCGGGACGGACGGGTCGTCCAGCACCACGTCGACGTCGGTCCCGGACCCGATCGTGCAGACGCCGAGCCCCAGCCGGTGCACGGACCCGGCGGCCGGGCCGCCGACGACGCGCACCTCGACCAGCCCGGTCGGCTCGGTCAGCACGGTCGCGGCGGCGCCGCGCCGCTCGACCGCCACGACGGCGCCGTCCCGCAGTTCCTTCACGGCGAGCGCCTGCGGGTCCAGCATCCGGCCGTCCATCCAGAGGGCCTTGCGCGCACCCCGGGACAGCAGCGCGTCCTTGGAGAAGCGCGGGGCGGGGACCGCGGGGCGGCCGTCCAGCGTGGCGGCGAGCGTCTGGGCGACGCCGTCCACGGTGGCCTCGGAGTCGAGGTTCAGCACCACGTCGCGGGGGCCTCCGCCGGTCAGCGCCGTGAACGAGATCCGCATCCGAGCCCTCCGACGTCCGCGGGACAACCGGGCCTAGCTTAATTACCCGCCCCCTCCGCCATCCGGGAAGCCGACACGACCGCCTTCAGGGCGTCGTCCAGCGGTGTCGGGGCCATCCCGAAAGTCGACTCGAAGGCCGAAGAGTCGAGGATGTAGGGCTTGTCGAACTGGTACCGCGTCTCCCGCAGCTCCCTGAGCATCGGCGACAGGAGCCCGGCCGCGTTGAAGACCGCGCGCGGCACCTCGCGGACGCGCGGCGCCGGCGCTCCGGCGATCTCGCACAGCCGCTCCGCGACCTGCGACGTCGAGACCGCCGGGCCGGTGGGGACGTGCCAGGGCCGTCCCCAGGCGCGCTCGTCCGTCCCGGCGATGGCGAGGGCCTCCGCGACGTCCGGGAGGTAGGTCCACGCGTGCGGGACGGATGGGTCGCTGAAGTAGAGGACGCGCTTGCCCGCCAGCAGCGGCTTCACGAACCGCGTCTCGCCGATGTACGCCTGGTCGGTGCTGCGCGGCCCGTAGTAGTCGGATCCGCGCAGCTCGGTGACCCTGGCGCGGCCCGCCTCGTGCGCGGCGAGGGCGTCCGCCCACATCTTCGCCCGCACCCGCCCCTTGGTGCCGGTCGCGGCGAGGGGCAGGTCCTCGGTCATCGGCCCGTCCACCGGCCCGTACCCGTACAGGCAGCTCAGCGTCACGAGGACGGCCCCCGTGTCCTCGGCGGTCCCGAGGAAGGACGCGGCCATCGGCGGCCAGTCCTGCGCCCACCGGTGGTACTGCGGGTTGACGCAGTTGTAGAGCGCGTCGGCCCCCTTGGCGATCCGGGTGAGGCGGTCCCGGTCGGCGACGTCCGCCGCGACCCGCTCGACCCCGTCCGGGCCCGACCCGGACCGGGTCACGACGACGACGTCGTGCCCGCGCCCGGTCAGCAGTTCGGCGAGGTGCGTCCCGACCTGCCCGGCTCCGACGATCACGTGCTTGCCCATGGTTCTCTCCTGACGCTGGTGTGTGTCCGGTGTTTCGCGCTCCGCCTCAGGCGGAGGCCTCGACGTGGTCCTTGAGGGCGGCCAGCCGGGCCTCGTGGCCCGCGCGGAGCTTGTGCTCCCCGTAGATCAGCCGGATCAGGGGGCCGTCCAGCGACTCCTGCACGGTCACGCGGGTCCGGCCGCCCTCGTCGGCCAGGACCAGGCGGTCCACGGCCCGGTAGAGCGCGAGGAAGGTGCCCGTCCAGCTCAGCTCCCGGCCCGGGTCGACCACGGCGAAGCGGGACCGCAGGGGCGTGCCGCCCTGGCTCCAGCGGAACTCCCGGCCCGGCTCGACGGCGTCCAGCTCGCGCAGCGCGAAGTCGGGCGCCCAGGCCTCCCAGCCGCGCAGGTCGGCGAGGACCTCCCAGACCCGCGCGACCGGCGCGTCGATCAGGACGGTGGAGGCGCTGGTGACGGGGGCGGCGTCGTCGATGCGTCCGCGCAGTGCGTAGTCGTCGTGCAGGGTCGTGAGGCTTCGCATGGCCGGCTCCTCGGTCGGTGCTCCGTTACGAGAGCAATGCTCTCTGAGGAGAGCGGTGTTGTCAAGAGCAATGCTCTCGAACAAGTCCGTCGCTCTTAAACGAGCACGGCGCTCTGCTAGCCTCCGGAGGACGGGCAGGACGAAGGGGCCGGCGGGAGGCCGTCCCCGAGGAGGTGGGCATGGGCGCGGGGCAGACGGCGCGCGAGCGGGTCCGGGCGGAGATGGTCCGGGAGATCACCGAGATCGCGAGGCGGCAGCTCGCCACCGACGGCGCCGCGGGGCTGTCGCTGCGCGCGGTCGCCCGCGAGATGGGCATGGTGTCGTCGGCGATCTACCGGTACTTCCCGAGCCGCGACGACCTGCTGACCGCGCTGATCATCGACGGCTACAACGCGGTCGGCGAGGCCGTCGAGCGCGCCGACGCCGGGGCCGGGGCGGAGCACTACGGCGGACGCTGGCTCGCCGTGTGCCGCGCCGTCCGGGAGTGGGCCCTCGCGCACCCGCACGAGTACGCGCTGCTCTACGGGTCGCCGGTCCCGGGCTACAAGGCCCCGGAGGAGACCGTCCCCGCCGCCGTGCGGGACACCGTCGTCATGTCGCGGATCGTCGCCGAGGCGCACGCGGCCGGCGCGCTCGACCCCGCCGGGCCGTGCCCCCCGCCGCCGGCCGCCGTCGCCGAGGACATGGCCCGCGCACGCGCCATGCTCCCCATGGACGTCCCCGGCGACGTCATGGCGCGGGCGTTCACCGCCTGGGCCGCTTTGTACGGGACTGTCAGCTTCGAATTGTTCGGCCAGTACAACAACGTGATCGAGGACCGGGCCGCCTATTTCGACCACACGTCGACCCTGCTCGCGCGCCTCATCGGCCTGAAACCGTGACCGGGCGGGCCCTCCGGCCCGTCCGCCCCGGGGTCAGTGACGGATGTGACTGGTGGTAAGTGGCCATGTGATCCGTGAATTCGCAGGTCATCGCCGTGTGCTCGGATATGGGGGCGCTCGGCTCCCGCGAATCCATTGACGTGACCTCTCCGCCCCCGCGAGCATGGATCGCTCGACGACGCGGACTCCGGTGGGACGGGGCCGTGTCAGGGCGGGAAGGAGCGCGTGGGCAGCGCGATGAAGGCCAACCAGTCGACCATCTCCGGCGGCGGCGCGGCGGGCTCGTCCGGCGGGACGGGACTCGGCCGGTCGGGGCTCGGCACCTCGGGAGGGCAGCGGCTCCCCGCGTCCTCGCGCGAGCGCAGACCGGCGCTCGCCGCGCTGGCGGTGCTGCTGATCCTCGGCGGCGCCCTCGCCAGCGCCTACCTCGTGATGGCCAGCGGCGAGCGGGTGTCGGCGATCCGCATCGCCCAGCCGGTCGCGGCCGGGCAGCGGATCCCGGCGGGCGCCCTCGAAGAGGTGCAGATCGGCGACACGGGCATCCAGTACCTCAAGTGGTCCGAGCGGGCGAAGGTGAGCCGGTACTTCGCGGCCGTCCCGCTGGTGAAGGGCGCGCTGCTGACCAACTCCATGATCAGCCCGGCCGACGCGCCCGCCAGCGGCCGGCTCGTCGTCGGGCTCGCGCTCAAGCCGGGCCAGATGCCCTCCGGGGACGTCACCCGCGGCGCGCACGTCACCCTGTTCGCGGTCGGCGGCGGGACGGGCGGCGGGCCGCGCGCCGGGACCGTCCTCGCGCGGGACGCGGTCGTGCTGAACGTCGGCCCCGGGGACGGCGGCGGCCCGACGCGGCTGCGGTCCGAGCAGACGAGCGTCGACGTCGCCGTGCTCCCGGCCGACGCGGCGCGGGTGACGCAGGCGGCCTCCGCCGGGACGGTCGCGCTCGCGCTGATCCCGCCCGGCACGAACGTCTCGGTGCCGCCCGCGGCGCCCGAGGGCCCGGACGGCGGCTCCGGCGTCCAGCCCGTCCCCGGAACCGGCACGCCCGGTGCCGGGACCCCCGGCGCCGGAACCCCGGGCCCAGGCACGGGCGGTAACTGACGGTGGCACTCATCGCGCTGGCGGCCGACAAGGGCGCGCCGGGCGTCACGACCGCGGCGGTCGCGCTCGGCGCCGTGTGGCCGCGTCCCGTGCTCGTCGCCGAATGCGACCAGGCGGGCGGCGACCTGGTCTACCGGCTGCCCTCCGCCCAGCCGGACGGCGACGCCGACGGCGGCATGCTCAACCCCTCGCGCGGGCTGCTCAGCCTCGCCGCCACGGCCCGCCGCGGGCTGCGCCCCGACCAGGTCGCCGAGCACTGCCAGCGGCTCGCCGGCGGCCTCGACGTGCTCGTCGGCGTCACCAACGCCGAGCAGGCGCACGCGATGACGTGGCTGTGGGGGCCGCTCGGCCGGGCGTTCGCCGGCCTCGCCCCCGTCGACGTGATCGCCGACTGCGGGCGGCTCGGCGCGGCCAGCCCGCTGATCGACCTGATGCACGAGGCCGACCTCGTCGTGCTGCTCACCCGGGCCACCCTGGAGCAGGTCGCCCACCTGCGCGAGCGCGTCGCCGCGCTGACCGCGGAGCTGCGCGGCGGGCCGCCCGTCGGCGTGCTGGTGCTCGCCGACCCGCGCGACTTCCGCGGCTCCATCGCCGAGGTCGACCGGATCCTCGCGGGGGTGCGCGGCCGCGCCTCCGACGCCGCGCAGGGGCCTCCGCCGCCGGACGTCACCGTCCTCGGCGGCCTGGCCCTCGACCCGAAGGGCGCCGACCTGCTGTCCGGCAGCTGGGGCGGGCGGCTGGACCGTTCGCTGCTCATCCGGTCGGCGCGCGAGGTCGCCGCCGACCTGGCCGGGCGCCTGCCCGCCGTGCCTCCCGCCGTGCCCCCCGCCGGGCCCCCCGCCGGGCCCCCCGGAGCGCCTCCCGCGAGGCAGGACGTCCCGCCCCCGCCGGGACCGGCCGAGCAGCCGCCGCAGGGACCGCCGCAGCCGCGGCAGGCGCCGCACGTGCCCGCGGGCGGCGGGCACGAGGAGGGGAGGCGCTAGATGGACCACGCTCTGGTCAAACGTCTCCGCCAGGAGGTCGGCGACCGGCTGGCCCGGCAGCGCCGGCTGGACGCCGCCAACGGGCTGCCGCCGATGTCCGGCGAGGACGAGCGGCAGTTCGCCCGGGCCCTGATCGGCCAGGTGCTGGAGGAGTTCGCGCGCGGCGAGATCACCTCGGGGCGCCGGCCGCCGAACGCCGAAGAGGAGGAGGCCCTCGCCGCCGGCGTGCACGCGGCCCTGTTCGGCGTCGGCCGGCTCCAGCCGCTGCTGGAGGACCCCGAGATCGAGAACATCGACATCAACGGCTGCGACCGCGTGTTCCTCGGCTACGCCGACGGCCGCGAGGCGATGGGCGAGCCCGTCGCCGAGAGCGACGAGGAGCTGGTCGAGCTGATCCAGATCCTCGCCGCCTACAGCGGGCTGTCCTCGCGCCCGTTCGACACCGCGAACCCGCAGCTGGACCTGCGGCTCCCGGACGGGTCGCGGCTGTCGGCGGTGATGGACGTGACCGTCCGCCCCGCGCTGTCGATCCGCCGCGCCCGCCTCGGCAAGGTGTTCCTCGCCGACCTGGTCGGCAACGGCACGATCACGCAGGAGGTCGGGCAGTTCTTCCGCGCCGCCGTGCACGCCCGCAAGAACATCATGATCGCGGGCGCGACCAACGCGGGGAAGACGACGCTGCTGCGCGCCGTCGCCAACGAGATCCCGCCGCACGAGCGGCTGATCACCGTCGAGCGCGCCCTCGAACTCGGCCTCGACGCGTTCCCCGAGCTGCACCCGAACTGCGTCGCGTTCGAGCAGCGGCTGCCGAACTCCGAGGGCCAGGGCGCGATCTCGATGGCCGAGCTGGTCCGCCGGTCGCTGCGGATGAACCCGTCCCGGGTGATCGTCGGCGAGGTCCTCGGCGACGAGATCGTCACGATGCTGAACGCGATGACGCAGGGCAACGACGGATCCCTGTCGACGATCCACGCCAACTCCTCGGCGGAGGTCTTCAACCGCGTCGCCACGTACGCGATCCAGTCGGAGGAGCGGCTGCCGGTCGAGGCGACCCACATGCTGATCGCGGGCGCGATCGACTTCGTCGTGTTCATCGAGAAGCGCAACGACTACGCCTCCGGCGGCCGGCTGCGCCGCTACGTGGCCAGCGTCCGGGAGGTCACCGGCGTGGACGGGCGCGTGCTGTCCTCGGAGATCTTCGCGCTCGGGCCCGCCGGATACGCCGTTCCCGCGGCGCCCATCGCGTGCGTCGCCGACCTGGTCGAGCACGGCTACGACCCGTCCGCCGGGGGTTCCTGGTGACGCGCGGGGGTGACGGGTGATGTACGCGCCGGACGTGATGCTCGCCGTCGTCACCGGCGCCGCGGTCGGCGGCGGCCTCCTGCTGCTGATCGTCGCGATGCGCGGGCTGCCGCCGCGCCGCGGGCCCGCCCGCGGCCGCAGCCGCGAGGACCTGGTCCGCACCCTCACCACCCGCACCGCCCTCGCCGTCATCGTCGGCGCCGTCGTGCTGATCGTGACGCGCTGGCCGATCGCCGCCGCCGGCACCGGCGCGCTCGTCCTCGCCTGGAACGGCCTGGCGGGCGGCGCCGCCGAGGAGCGCAAGGGCATGGCGCGGCTGGAGGCCCTCGCCGCGTGGACGGAGTCGCTCCGCGACACCATCGCGGGGGCCGTCGGGCTAGAGCAGGCCATCCCCGCCTCCCAGCGCGCCGCCGCTCCGGCCCTCCAGCAGCCGCTGCGCAACCTCGTCGACAGGCTGCACACCCGCGTCCCGATGCCGGAGGCGCTGCGCCGGTTCGCCGACGACCTGGACGACCCGTCCGCCGACCTGGTGATCGCTGCCCTGATCCTGAACGCCAAGCTGCGCGGCCCCGGGCTGCGGGACATGCTCGGCGCCCTCGCGAACTCGGCCCGCGCCGAGCTGGACATGCGCCGCCGCGTGGAGGCCGACCGCCGCGCGACCCGGCGCAGCGTCCGGATCGTCGTCGCCGTGTCCGTCGGGACGGCCCTGGCGCTCGCCGTGTTCAACCACTCCTACGTCGAGCCGTACGACGACGTGCTCGGCCAGCTCGTCCTGTGCATCGTCGTCGCCCTGTACGGCGCAGCCTTCCTGTGGCTGCGCCGCCTGTCGCGGTACGAGATGCCCGGCCGGTTCCTCAGCGAGCCGCGCGGGGCCGCCCAGCCCGGCGTGCCCGGCGAGGTGCCGAGCACCGTCGCGGGCTGGCAGGGCCGCACCGCCGAGGGCGGTGGCGCCCCGTGAACGCCGCGATGATCGCCGGGGCCGTCGTCGGCTTCGGCCTGTACGTGCTCTTCCGGGCGCTGTTCCCCTCGCGGCCCGGCCTCGCCGCGCGGATGGCGGCGCTCGACGCCGCCCGCCGCCGCGACCTGGAGCAGCAGCGGTCCGGGACGCCGGCGCCGACGCCGGGACGGTTCGGCGGGACGCGGGAGAAGCTCGGACGGGAACTGGCGCGGATGTGCGAGGCGCGCGGCTGGCGGCTGCGGTCGGTCCGCGCCGACCTGGCGATCACCGAGCGGTCGCTGGAGGCGTTCCTCGCCACCAAGTTCCTGCTGCCCGCCGCCGCGCTGGTGTTCATCCCGCTGATCGTCGCCTACTTCACGCTGCTCGGGCTCGGCTCCTCGGTCGCCGTCCCGGTGTGGATCTGCGTGCTGTTCGCCGGCCTGTTCTTCTTCTTCCCCGACATGCAGCTCCGGCAGGAGGCGCAGTCGCGCCGGCAGGACTTCCGGCACGTCGTCGGCGCGTTCCTCGACCTGGTGTCGATGAACCTCGCGGGCGGCCGCGGCGTCCCCGAGGCGCTGATGACCGCCTCGAACGTCGGCGAGGGCTGGGCCATGCACCGCATCCGCGACGCCCTGGCCAACGCCCGCATCACCGGCCAGACGCCCTGGCAGGCGCTCGGCGGGCTCGGCGAGGAGGTCGACATCGCCGAGCTGCGCGACCTCGCCGGCGCGCTCGCGCTCGTGTCCGACGACGGCGCCCAGGTCCGCAAGTCCCTCGCCGCCCGCGCCGCGTCGATGCGCAGCCGCGAGCTGTCGGAGCTGGAGGGCAAGGCGGGCGAGCGCTCCCAGTCGATGCTCATCGCGCAGCTGTTCCTGTGCGCCGGCTTCCTGATCTTCCTCGCCTATCCGGCCCTCATGCGGGTGCTGGCCTCATGACCGCGAACCTTCCCCGACCCGATTCCCGACCCACGCCCCCTGGAGGTGTCACGATGAGCCCGCTCAATCCCCTGAACGACCCGGCCGTCGTCTACTTGCGCGCCCTGCTCGGCACCCGCCTGGCGCGACTGCGAGACGAGGAGGAGCGGTGCCGCGGCGCGTCCGCGATCGAATGGGCGATCATCACCGCGATCCTCGCGCTGATCGCGATCACGATCGGGGCGGTGATCCAGAAGAAGATCCAGGACAAGGCCAACAGCATCAACACGGGCTGACCGCCGTGCGGCCCAGGGAACCCGGCGCCTCCTCCGACGCGGGCGCCTCGTCGATGGAGTGGGCGCTGCTCACCCCGGTCCTCATCATGATGATGCTCGCCGCGGTGCAGTTCGCCATGGTCTTCCACGCCCGGCACGTCGCCCTCGCGGCGGCGCAGTCGGGCGCCCGCGTCGCGCGCACCTCCCCGGTCGGCGGCGGCTGGGAGGGCGCGGCGACCGCGAAGGCGTCCTCCAGCGTGCGCGAGATCGGGCCGAACCTGCTCGGCGGGCTCCAGGTCAGGGCGGGGGAGGAGAACGACGAGCGGTGGGTCGAGGTCAGCGGCGAGGCCGTCCAGGTCGTCCCGTTCATGAGGTTCCACGTGTCGCAGCGCTCGCAGGGCCCCATCGAGTGCTTCCGTCCCGACGTCGGTTCCGGGACGGCGTGCCAGCGGGGAGCCGGCGGATGAGGGCCCGCCTGCCGCGCCCTGTCGCCGACGGCGGGTCCATGTCGCTGGAGATGGTCCTCGTCACGCCCATCTTCGTCGCGTTCCTGCTGTTCCTCGCGGGCGCGGGGCGCATGGTGGACGCCAAGAGCCAGGTGGACGGCGCGGCCCGCGACGCCGCCCGCGCCGCGTCCATCGCGCGCAGCGCGGGAGCCGCGCAGGGCCTCGCCGCCGACACAGCGTCCGCCGGGCTGCGCGGCACCTCCTGGTGCTCGGGCGGTCCCTCCGTGCAGACCGACGTGTCCCGCTGGGGGCCGGGCGGCAGCGTCGACGTGACCATCACCTGCGACGTCGACCTCGGCGACCTGGCGTTCATCGGGCTGCCCGGCAGCAAGCGGCTCCAGGGGCACGCGATCGCGCCCGTCGACACCTACACCTTCCGCGGGACGGACGACGAGCCGCCGGAGGACGCGCCATGACGAGACCGCGCAACGCGCCGGGACGGAGGGCCGAGCCGGCGGCACCGGCCGTCGGCGAGGGCCGCGACCGGGGCACGATCGCGATGTACACGGTGCTGTTCACCCCGATCGTCATCCTGCTGGCCGGGTTGCTCGTGGACGGCGGCCTTGCCATCCACGCGCGGCAGCGCGCCGCGGACATGGCCGAGCAGGCCGCCCGCGCCGGGGCGAACCAGATCGACGCCGACGCCCTGCGGCAGACCGGGAGACCCGTCCTGGACCCGGGCCGGGCCCGCGCGGCGGCGTGCGACCTGCTCGCCTCCTACAGCGACCAGGTGACCGGGTCGCGGTGCGACGCCGACGAGGAGGAGGTCGCCGTCAGCGTGCGGATCAGCGTCCGGCCCCAGCTGCTCGGGATCATTCCGGGCTTCGGCGAGTTCCAGATGACCTCCAGCGCGACCGCCCGCCCCGTCACGGGCGGACCGGGAGGAACCAACCCGTGAGCATCGGCGAGAACAGATCTACCATGAGGACGACGTCCACGGACCGGAGAACGGCAGGGGCGCGATGGTGACGCGGCAGGGGCGCAGGACACCCGTCCGGGTGCGAAGGCAGCGCAGCGCGGGCGACGTGCTGGCGGGGATCGGGGCGCTCGTCCTGCTCGCCGCGCTGATGGCCGGAGTCCCGTTCGCGCTGCTGACGATCTTCGGTTCGCCGCTGCCGGACCACGTGCCGTCCGCGTCCGACCTCACGCACAGGGTGGGCCCGGGCTCGCTCATCGCGATCCTCGTGGTGCTGGTGTGGCTGGCCTGGATCCAGCTCGCGGCGTGCGTGGTCGTCGAGGTGTACGCGGGGATCCGCGGCGTCGGCGTCCCCGCGCGGGTGCCGCTCGCGGGCGGGACGCAGTCGCTCGTGCACCGGCTCGTCGTGGCCGCGCTGCTGCTGTTCACCGCCACCACCTCGATCATGCCGGCGCTCTCCGGCGGGCTGTCCCAGCGTCCGCCCGCCGTGCAGATGCAGCCGCAGGCGGCGGAGTTCCACCGGATCCCCGAGGCGCCGGAGCGTCCCGCCGCCGCCCCCGCCGCCGAGAACCTCGCGGCGAACCCGGCGGAGAAGGCCGCCACCACCAAGATCTACCGGGTGCGTCCGCCCGAGGGCCGGCACCACGAGTCCCTGTGGGAGATCGCCGAGAAGTGCCTCGGCGAGGGCCGCCGCTACAACGAGATCTACTCCCTCAACAAGGGCCACGTCCAGCCGGACGGGACGCGGCTGACGATCGCGAGCCTGATCCGTCCCGGCTGGATCTTGGAGATGCCCGCGGACGCCAAGCACGCGCAGGTCATCCCCACCAAGGACCTTCACGACTACTTCCGGCACGGGCACGCCGTCCCCGACGCGCCCGCGAAGCCGAACCCGGCCCCGCCCGCGGCGCCGAAGCCCACCCCGCCGGCGCAGCAGACCCCGCCGCAGCAGCAGACCCCGCCGCAGCAGCAGACCCCGCCGCAACAGCAGACGCCTCCCACGCATCAGGCGCCGCCCACGCACGAGCCGCCCACACACGAGCCGCCCACACACGAGCCGCCCACACACGAGGCTCAGCCGACGCAGCCGCCCGCGTCCCAGGCCCCGCCGGTCGTCCCGCGGCCGTCGGCCTCGCCGACCCCGGCGCCGCAGCACACCGAGCCGAAGGCGCCCGCGTCGGAGAAGCCCGCGCCGGAGAAGACGGAGACCGCGCAGCCGCCCGCGCAGCCGCCCGCGCACGACGGCGGGACGGAGAAGCCGTCGGGCGAGACCGGCGACAGGTTCGACGTGAGCTGGCCGCACGGACTCGCGGCGGCGTCGCTGCTCGCCGCCGGGCTGCTCGGCGCGCTCGGCCGGCGGCGCCGCACCCAGATGTGGCACCGCGCGTTCGGACACATGATCGTCCGGCCGGAGGGGGCGGCCGTCGAGGCGGAGCGGGCCCTGCGGATCGGCGCCGACGACGACGCGGCGCGGCTCCTCGACCTCGGGCTGCGGCACATGTCCAAGTCGATGGCGGCGGGCGGGCGCGCCCTGCCGACCATCTACGGCGTGCACCTCGGGCGCGGCAGCCTCGACCTGTGGATCGCGCCCGCCGACCGGAACCCGCCCGCGCCCTGGCAGGCGTTCGACGACGGGCAGGTGTGGCGGCTGGGCGCCGAAGCGCTGCCGGGCCTGGAGGCCTCCGACCTCGCCGACGTTCTCGCCCCCTACCCCGGCCTGGTCTCGATCGGCACGAACGACAACGGCCGCATCCTCGTCGACCTGGAGGCCGCGCACGGGCTGATCGCGCTGCGCGGGCCCGAGGAGACCCGCCGCGCCGTGCTGTCGGCGGTCGCGCTGGAGCTGGCCACCAACCGCTGGTCCGACCACATGCGGATCACGCTCGTCGGGTTCGACGCCGAGCTCGGCGAGGGCCTCGCGGAGATCGCCCCGGACCGGGTCCGGTCCGTCCCGACGCTGGAGGACGCGCTGCCCGAGCTGGAGGGCCGCAGCGAGGAGGTGCGGCAGGCGCTGGCCGCGTCCGGCGTCGACTCGGTGCTCACCGGGCGCTGCCGCGGCGTGTTCGGCGAGGCGTGGATGCCGCACTACCTGATCATGGCCGACCAGCCTCCGGAGCGGGACGCCGACAGGCTCGTCGCGCTGGCCCGCACCGGCACCCGGATGGCCGCCGGCTACCTCGTGCCCGGCGACGTGCAGGGCGCCACCTGGACGTGGGACGTCGACGCCGCCGGGCGCCTGACGGCCGGCGTGCTCGGCTTCGACGTCGAGGCGCAGCTCGTCGGCGACGACGACTACCGCGGCGTGTTCGAGCTGTTCCGCACGGCCGCGCGGCTGGAGCCGGTGGAGCTGCCCGGCCTCGCCGGAGGCGAGGAGCCGCCGACCGCGCAGGAGTCGTCGGTGGAGGTCCGGCTGCTCGGCCCGATCGAGGTCGACGCGCCGGGGCCGATGGACGAGTCCCGCCGCGAGCTGTGCACGGAGCTGCTGGTGTACCTCGCGGCGCACCCGGAGGGCGTCCACCCGACGGTGCTGTCCGGCGCGGTCTGGCCGCGCGGCGTCTCCGCCGGGGTCCGCGACGCGTGCGTGGCCCGCGTGTCGGACTGGCTCGGCCGCGACGCCCGAGGCCGCCCCAACCTGTACTACGACGACCGGGGCCGGATCCGGCTCGGCTCCGAGGTGCGCGTCGACCTGAACGTGTTCCGCTGGCTGGTGTGGCGGTCGGCGGCCGAGCCGGCGTCCGAGACCGCCTACATGGCGTACGCGCTGGACCTCGTCCGCGGCCCGCTCCTCGCCGACCGGCCGCGCGGCCGGTACGCCTGGCTCGCCGACCACGACCTGGAGTTCGAGGCGCCCGCGCGGGTCATCGACGTCGCGCACCGCCTCGTCGTGCTGCGGCTGGAGGAGGGGGACCCGCGCGGCGCGGTGGGCGCGGCCCGCGCCGGGCTGCGGCTCGCCCCCGAGGACGAGGGCCTGTGGCGCGACCTGCTCCGCGCGACCCACGCGACCGGCGACGTCGCGCAGGTCCAGGTGGCCGTGGACGAGCTGCGCGGCCGCGTCGTCCGGGACCCGCTGTTCGACGGGCTCCAGCCCGAGACGGAGGCGCTCGTCGAGGAGCTGCTCCCCGACTGGCACCATGTCGGTTCGCGCTAGCCGGCTCCGCTAGCGGTACAGGCCGGTGCCGCCCAGCGAGTAGCGGCCCGGCTGCGGATGCACGCACATCCCCGCCGGGCGCCCGCCGACCCGGACGGACCGGACGACGTGCCCGGTCCGGGTCGAGACGGCGTAGACGAGCCCGGCGGGGTCGGCGAGCCACAGGGCCGTCCCGTCCGGGGACACCCCGCCCGGCGCGGGCGAGCCGCCGCCGGGCAGCGGCCAGCGCGCCGCGACCCGCCGCGATCCGAACTCGACGGCGGTGACGGCGCCGCCGCCGACGACGAAGAGCCGGCGCGCGTCCCTGCTGATCGCCAGGCCCCGGGCGCCGGGCCCCGTCCGGACGAACCCCAGCGGGGCGAACCGCCGGGCGTCCACCAGCCACACCCCGCCCCGGCGGGCGTCGGCGACGTAGAAGGCGGACCCGTCGGGGGACAGGCGCAGGTCGCCGGGCCGCGCTCCGTCGGGCAGCCGCACCGTGCCGGAGACGGCGCGGCTCGCCAGGTCGACCCGGGCGAGCAGGCCGGCGGCGGCGCACGTGGCCACCAGGGACGCGCCGTCGGGGGTGAAGTCGGCGTGGCCGGCCGCGCACGGCAGGGGCGCCGACGCCCGCGGCGCCATCGTGCGCGGGTCGCGCACGTCGATCCGGTCCGGACGGCGTGCCAGGACCAGCGCGTCGCGGCCGTCGGGGGTGAAGTAGAGGCCGGTCGGCGCGGTGACCCCGACCGGGCGGCCCTGCCTCCCGCTGCGCGGCCCGAGCGGGATGAGCAGGCCGTTCGCGCGGTCGGTGGCCCACAGCCGCCGCAGATCCCACGACGGCGCCAACCGCGACGCCGCCGCCCCGGTGTGGAACCGGCCGACGAGCCTGAGCCCGGCGGGGTCGAGGACGTCGATGTACGGGCCGTTCGGCACGTACAGCCGCGGCGGCAGCCCGCGGGCCGCCGGGGCGAGCATCCCGGGGCCGGTGGCGGCGTAGACGCGGCCGCCCGCCGGCGCGACGGGCACCCCGCCCGGCGGCCCGGACTCGGACGCGCGCGGTGCGCCGCCCGGGCGCGCCGGCAGGTAGGGCGCCGGTCCGCCGAGCCCGACGACCGGGTCGTCCGGGGAGCCCTCCCCGGGCCGGTAGAAGGGGACGGGCGACTCGCACCCGGCCAGGCCGGTCAGCGCGAGGGCCGCGGCGAGCGGCAGCGCGGCGGCCCGTGATCGTCCCTTGTGAGGTTGCATGCGCGGTCTCCCCCAATCACGGCGGGGACCTTACCTAGGGACGACGTTCTGCATCCGGCTAATTGCCAAACGTGTTCACTGCGGCGACGGTATCGGGAATCGGCCGGCCCGCATCGGTGCGCGGTTCACCGCAGGAATGGCGCGAAGCCCACCGCCATCTCAAAAAAACACTCATGTCTGTTAGGTTTGGACGGTTCTGAGGGGAGCGATCGATGACCTTCGCGCACTGGCCCGACACCGTCGACGACATCATCGGCGGCGACCAGGCCGTCATGCTCGCCACCGTCACCCCGGCCGGCGGGGTGGTGCTCACCCCGGTCACCAACTTCGGCGCACGTGACCGCGACGGCGGAACCGTCACGGTGAACAGTTCGGTCGGAGGCTGGAAGAAGCTCCAGCGCATCAAGCGCGACCCCAAGGTCGCCCTGGCCTTCCACACGCGAGACCACGGCTACAGCAACCGGCCCGAATACGTGCTGGTCCAGGGCACCGCATCGCTCTCAGCCCCGCTCGCCGACTACCCCGAGACGCTGGGCGCCGACTGGGAACGCTTCGACGGTCCCCGCGCCACCGGCCTTCTCTGGAACCGCTGGCTGCGCCTCTACTACACCCGCGTGCTGATCGAGGTCACCGTCGCGCGCATGGTCGTCTGGCCCGACCTCACCTGCGGGGAGCAGCCCCGCGTGCTCGGACCGGCGCTGCCGAGCGACGCACCGGAACCGCACGAGCCGCCCGGCTTGGGCACCGCCCCCCGGATCGACCACGCCAAGGCGGCCGGCCGCCTGGCGGACCTGCCCGAAACCCTGCTCGGCTGGACCGGTGCCGACGGCTTCCCCATGGTGGTCCCCGTCTCCGTCAGTGGCGACGACCAGGCCGGCATACTGCTCGACCCACCCCCCGGGATCCTCCCCGGCGGCGGTCGCCGCGCCGGCCTGACCGCCCACTCCTTCACCAAGTACGTCCAGGGGCAGCATCAGCGCGTCCACACCGGCTGGCTGGAGAACGGCCCCGAGGTGCGCTACGCCCCGCACACGGAACTCGCCTACCGGACGCCGCCGTCCAGACTCGTCTACCGGCTCGGGGTGGGTGCCGCCATGCGCATCGCCCGGCGACGCGCACGCCGTGCGGGCCACGACATCCTCCAATGAGGCACCGTGGCGGTCGTCAGTCGGACTTGCCGATGCCTATGCCGAACTCGCGGTAGACGCGCTCCCAGAAGCCGTCCCGCAGCCAGGTGCGGGCCTCCTGGTAGGGGCGCAGCGAGCCGCCGAGCTCCTTCTCCGCCTCGATCAGCAGCTCCTTGTCGATGACGGGCGGCAGGATCGGGCCGGGCAGCAGGTCGCGGATGTTGTCCCGGCCACGCTCGAAGATCCACTTTTGGGCGACGTGCTCGCCGATCTCCAGCATGTGGTCGCGGTCGGGGCCGAGCTTGCCGTCGGACGGCGCGGCCGTGGCGGAGTTCAGCGACGCGGCCACCGTGGCGGGGGTGGCGGCGCCCGGCACCGGGACGGCCGCGCGGGCCGCCGCGGGCGTCGGCTTGACCGCCGGGGGACGTCCCGCGAACACCTGCGA
>NZ_JBFARL010000060.1:0-39343 GCF_040674655.1 Actinomadura sp. NPDC049753
AACACCCGGTCCCATCCCGAACCCGGAAGTTAAGCCCTTCAGCGCCGATGGTACTGCATGGGAGACCGTGTGGGAGAGTAGGACGCCGCCGGACATGAATTGGTCGAGGGTCGCCCTGGAATTTCCGGGGCGGCCCTCGACGCATGTCGTGGGCCGGCCGAAGTAGGCTGAAGACTCCACCGAACCACCAAGAACAGTGACGGACGTGATGAGCGCGGAAGAGGACGGCCGAAGCGACGACAGCCGCGAGCGGCGTGGCGGCAACGGGCGGCGTGACACGCCGGCCCGTCGTGGGGGCGATGCCCGCGGCGGCCAAGGAGGGGCCGGGGCCCGCAAGAGCGCCGGCCCCCGCAGCGGGGGGTTCCGCGCCGGCGGCTCCCAGGGCGGACGTGGCCGTCCGGGGGACAGGCAGGAGCGGGACGCGCGAGGTAAGCGCGATGACCGCAAGCCTGGCCGTCCGTTCAAGCGGTCTGACGACAGACGCGAGGAGCGGCGTCCCGAGTCCCGTGAGGGCCGCTTCGGCGGCCAGGGCGGCGAGCGCAAGGACAACCGCTTCTCCGGTCCGCGCGGTGAGCGTAGAGACGACCGGTTCTCTGGTGAGCGCGGTGAGCGCAAGGAGGGCCGTTTCTCCGGTCAGGGCGGCGAGCGTCGAGACAGTCGCTTCTCTGGCCCGCGCGGTGAGCGTAGGGACAATCGCTTTTCCGGTCCGCGCGGTGAGCGGAAGGAAGGCGGTTTCTCGGGGCAGGGCGGCGAGCGTCGAGACAACCGTTTCTCCGGACCGCGCGGTGAGCGCAGGGACGACCGGTTCTCTGGTGAGGGCGGCGAGCGTCGCGAAGGCCGTTCTTTTGACAACCGCGCGCCTCGTGGGGGTCAGGGCGGCGGCGGGGCGCGCCGGGGAGGGCGGCCCGGAGGATTCCAGGGACGCGGCGGCCAGGGCGGCGAGCGTCGAGACAGTCGCTTCTCTGGCCCGCGCGGTGAGCGTAGGGACAATCGCTTTTCCGGTCCGCGCGGTGAGCGCAGGGAAGGTGGTTTTTCGGGGCAGGGTGAGCGCCGGGAAGGCCGTTTCTCCGGACCGCGCGGCGAGCGTAGAGACGACCGGTTCTCTGGTCAGCGCGGCGAGCGCCGGGACGACCGGTTCTCTGGTGAGGGCGGCGAGCGTCGCGAAGGCCGTTCCTTTGACAACCGCGCGCCTCGCGCGGGTCAGGGCGGCGGCGGGCCGCGCCGGGAAGGGCGGCCCGGAGGATTCCAGGGACGCGGCGGCCAGGGTGAGCGTCGCTCCCAGGGGCGTCCGCAGGATCGTCCGTTCAGAGGGCCCCGCGATGAGCGCGAGGAGCGTCGTCCGGGCGGGCGGCGGTTCGAAGGCAAGCGCGAAGGACGTCCAGGAGAGCGCGACAGGCCGTTCAAGGGCCGCGGCGGACCGAGGCGCCCCCAGGACGGGGAACGCTCCTACGGGCCGCCTCGCGATCGCGGAGACCGGTCGGCGCGGTACGAGGAGCGCGAGCGTCCGGCGCCGAAGCATGACGATCCGCTGCTGCCCGAGGACGTCACCGGCGACGAGCTGGACGTGGAGGCGCGCGAGGAGCTGCGCACGCTGCCGAAGGACCTGGCGGTGAAGGTCGCCCGGCACCTGGTGATGGCGGGCCGCCTCGCCGAGGACGAGCCCGAGCAGGCCTACCGGCACGCGAAGGCGGCGCGGCGGCTCGCGTCCCGCGTCGGGATCGTGCGGGAGGCCGCCGGGATCGCGGCCTACCACGCGGGGGAGTGGGCGGAGGCGCTCGCCGAGCTGCGGGCCGCGCGGCGGCTGGGCGCCGGTGACTCCTCCTACCTGGCCGTCATGGCCGACTGCGAGCGCGGTCTCGGGCGGCCCGAACGCGCCCTCGACGTGATCAAGTCGCCGGAGGCGGAGAAGCTCGACCCCGCGGAGCGCGTGGAGCTGCGCATCGTGGAGTCGGGCGTGCGGCGCGACATGGGCCAGCACGACGCGGCCGTCGTGACCCTGCAGATTCCGGAGCTGCGCGACCGGCGGCTCCGGCCGTGGTCGATGCGGCTGTTCTACGCCTACGCGGACGCACTGGTCGAGGCGGGCCGCGAGGACGAGGCGTCCGACTGGTTCGCGCGGGCCGCCGCGGCCGACCGCGACGGCGACACCGACGCGGCCGAACGGTACGCCGAGCTCGAAGGCCTCCACATCCTCGACACGGAAGAGGATGAGGAAGAGGACGCCGGCGACGTCCTGACGGAGGAAGCCGCCGAGGCGCCGGTGGAAGAACCCGCGGAGGCGGAGGAGCCGGGGCCCGCGGAGGCGGAGCCCGCCGAGGCGTCGGCGACCGACATCGCGTTCAGGCCCGCCGAGCCCGAGGCGCCGGACGCGCCGGACGAGGGCGCGCCCCAGGCCCCGGCGGTCTTCCTGGAGCCGAAGCAGGTCGACGAGGAGCGGCCGCAGGCGGACTGACCTCCGCTACTTGACTGGCGGGTAGGTTTCCCGGATATTCACGGGACCGCGCCGTTCGGGGGGCCGCCGGATGCGTCCGGCGGAGACCGACTCTTTGGAGTTGCCATGCCCCTGGACCGACGCACGTTCCTGCGCGCCGCCGCCGTCGCCGGCGGGACGACCGCCTTCTCGGGCGCCCTGTGGCAGCGGGCCTTCGCATCGGGGCCCGCGCAGCCCGGACCGAGCCCGTACGGGCCGCTGCTGTCCGCGGACGGCAACGGGGTGCAGTTGCCGCAGGGGTTCACCAGCCGGGTGGTGGCGCGGTCGCTCCAGCGCGTCGAAGGGACGAGGTACACGTGGCATCCGGCCCCCGACGGGGGCGCGTGCTTCCGCGACGGGGACGGCTGGATCTACGTCAGCAACTCGGAGGTGCCCGCCGTCGGCGGGGTGTCGGCCATGCGGTTCGACGCCTCCGGGAAGGTCACGTCGGCGTACCGGATCCTGAACGGGACCTCGCTGAACTGCTCCGGAGGGGCGACGCCGTGGGGGACGTGGCTGTCGTGCGAGGAGCACGACCTCGGCCTCGTCCACGAGACGGACCCGCGCGGGCAGAAGGGGGCGGTGTCCCGGCCGGCGCTGGGCCGCTTCAAGCACGAGGCGGCGGCGTCCGACCCCGAGCGTAAGGTCGTCTACCTCACCGAGGACCAACCGGACGGCTGCTTCTACCGGTTCCGGCCGCAGACCTGGGGCGACCTGTCGTCCGGGACGCTCGAAGTGCTCGTGGGCTCCGGGACGGGCCCCGTCCAGTGGGCGAAGGTGCCGAACCCGCAGGTGTGGCTCACACCGACCCGGGACCAGGTGGACGGCGCCATGCGCTTCCACGGCGGTGAGGGCTGCTACTACACGCGCGGCGTCTGCTACTTCACCACCAAGGGCGACAACCGCGTCTGGGCGTACGACGCGGCCGCCGCGCGGCTGGACATCGCCTACGACGACGACCTCGTCACCGGCGGCGAGGCGCCCCTGCACGGGGTCGACGCGGTGACCGCCACGGCGTCCGGCGACCTCTACGTCGCCGAGGACGGCGACAACATGGAGATCAACCTCATCACCGCCGAGGGGATCGTGACGCCGTTCCTGCGCGTGCTCGGCCACGACGAGTCGGAGATCACCGGGACGGCGTTCAGCCCCGACGGGTCGCGCCTGTACTTCTCGTCCCAGCGCGGCAAGAGCGGGTTCGTCGCGGGGACGGACGGCCACACCTTCGAGGTGACCGGCCCGTTCCGCCGCTGACGGGCCCTAGGCGTGCCGGCCGAGGGCGTGCATGATGCCGGCGACGTTGCTCTCGGCGCTGTTGAGGATCTCGTACTTGGCGGCCAGCTCCGGGTCGACGTCGTCGGCCATGGACGCGTAGCGGTCCTTGGTGCGATCGACGACCATCGCGACGGCGTGGTCGAGGTCCAGGCCCTGGTCGCGGGCGTCCTTGACGGCGTCCACCCAGATCCGCAGCTCCTCCGCCGAGCGCTCCAGCGTCTCCTCGACCTCCCGCACGGGCCCGTAGTGAGCGAACAGCAGCCGCTGCGGGCCCAGCGACCGGAACCGGCCGATCGACTCCAGCGCCGTGTCGAGGTCGAAGTCCGGGGGCGGCGTGGCGGGCCGCACGTCCGCCGTCTCCGGGATGTAGATCCCGGCGGCGTCGCCCACGTAGAGGTCGCCGGTCCGCGAGTCGACCAGCCCGACGTGGTGCTTGGCGTGGCCGGGGGAGTAGTGCGACTCCAGCCGCCGCCCGCCGCCGAGGTCGACCACGCCGGTGTCCTCGACGGCGCGGATCCGCGCCGCGTCCGTGGGCTTCAGCTCGCCGAACAGGGTGTCGAGGCCGTCCCCGTAGACCATGCGGGCGCTGCGCATGAGGCGGGACGGGTCCGCCAGGTGCCGGGCGCCCTTCTCGTGGACGACGACCTCCGCGCGCGGGTACATGCCGGCGATGTCGCCGACGCCGCCCGCGTGGTCGAGGTGGATGTGCGTCACGACCACGCTCGCCAGGTCGTGCGGACCCACGCCCATCTCGCTCAGCGCGGCCTGGACGACGGGCGCCGAACCGGAGGTGCCCGGCTCCACCAGGCATGGCCGGTCGGACAGGATCAGGTACCCGGCGGTGATTCCGGTGTAGCCGGCCATCCGCGTGTCGATCTCGTAGACGTCCCCGCCGAGCGGCGTGATCGTGGTCGTGGTGTCCATCCCCCGATCATGGCTCCTGCGGGCCGTCCCGGTCGAGAAGGCGCAGGACGAGGCCGGTGCGGGGCTTGGGACCGAACGAGGTGGACTTGCGCGGCACGCGCTCGCCGCCGCCCGCGACCGCCAGCACGTCCTCGACCTTGAGGGGGTTCAGGATCACGGCCGTCCCGCCGCTGTGCCGGGCGCGGGCGATGGCCGCCGACGGGTCGTCGTGCACCACCTCGATGGCGTTCTCGTTCTCCGGGACGCCCCACACCCCGCCGATCAGCAGATGGTCGAGGACGGCGGTGTCGAGGGCGCGCCAGCGGGGGGAGTGCTCGGGCGGCATGGCCTCGCGCAGGGCGTCCGGATCGGGGCGGGTGAGCAGGTGCAGGGAGTCGCCGCCGCCGAGGAGGAAGGCGGGGCCCTCGGCGCGGGCGAGCGCGTCCAGAGCCGCGTCCTCGGCCGCGAAGCCGGTCACGGTGAAGACCTGGCCGGCCTTGTCCAGCGCGACGTCCGGGCGGAGCCCGGGGAGCACGCGGTGGATGGCGCCCAGGTGCGGCGGGTAGCGCGTCGAGTCGACCAGCAGCGCCAGCCCGGCGTCCCAGGGGCCGGGGCCGTCGCCCGCCGCGTGGCGGCGCGCCTGGAGCGCGCGGTAGGTGGCGTAGCGGTGGTGGCCGTCCGCGATGAGCGCCTGCTTGCCGCGCAGGTCGGCGGCCACCCGCGCGTGCAGGCCCGGATCGGTGACGCGCCACAGGCGGTGGGTCAGCCCGTCGTCGGCGTCGAACTCCATCAGCGGGGCCCCGGCCACGGCTCCGTCGACGACGCCGGCCGCGTCCCCGCCGCCCTCGTACACCAGGAAGATCGGCTCCAGGTTGGCGTTCGCCGCCGCCATCAGGGCGAGCCGGTCGCGGACCGGGCCGGGGAAGACGTTCTCGTGCGGCAGCACGACGCCGTCGGACTCCGCGCGGAGCCCGAGGCCGCCGATCAGCCCCCGCTGCAGGACGGTCCCGCCGCGGGCCGCCTCGTAGACGTACAGGGCCGGTTCGGGGTCGACGGCGAGCGCGCCGCGGTCCAGCCAGCGGCGCAGCCGCCGCCCGGCGGCGTCGTAGGTCTCCCCGGCGGCGCGCGGGAGGTTGAGCCGGATGATGTTGTGGCCGCCCTCGGCGAGCAGCCGCAGCGCCGCCGCCTCGTCGATCAGGTCGTAGGGCGGCATGGTCACCGACGCCGGGTCGCCGGCCACCTCGGGGACGAAGCGGACGCCGCGGAACGGGGCCAGCTCCAGGCCCGCGCCCGTGCGCGGGGCGGCCGTCCCGAAGACGCGTGCGCTGAACTCCTCCGGGTCGAGACCGGAGGAGAGGTCGTCGTCCACGCTGGGCATGCTATTCAGCGGACGGCGTCCGGCGCCGCGGCGGGTACGGTCGTAGTGATCGATGTCCGAGGGGAGGTCCACATGAGTACTCAAGGACCCGGACGGCCGGAGGATTCCCCAGGCGCCGACCCGGGCGAGCATGCGGACTCGCCGCAGGGCGGGGTCTACGAGTGGTACACGCGGGGCCTGGAGCTGCTGCGGGCGGGCAGCGCCGCGGCGGCGCTGCAGCTGCTGGCCAGGGCGGCCGAGGCCGAGCCGCAGTCGCACAGCATCCGGGAGGCGCTCGCCCGCGCCCAGTTCGGGGCGCGGCAGTTCGGCGCGGCCGCCGAGAGCTTCCGCGGGATCGTGGAGGCGGAGCCCGCCGAGGACTACGCGCGGTTCGGGCTCGGGCTGTCGCTCAGCCGGATGGGCGACTTCGAGGCCGCCGTCGAGCATCTCGCGCTCGCCGCGGCCATGCGCCCGGAGAACGAGGACTACGCGCGGGCGTTGCGGCACGCCAGGGCCACCCTCGCGGCCCGGCGCTGACCCGGGCCTTACCCGCTGGTAACAATCCCCGTACGATCGCAGGCATGAGGAGCGCGATGAAAGGCAGCGACCGTCCCCTGAGCGAGGCGTACGACGTCGCCCTGCTCGACCTGGACGGGGTCGTCTACGTCGGCCGCCGGCCCGTCCCCGCCGCGGCGGAGTCGCTCGCCAAGGCGCGCGCGGCGGGGCAGCGGCTGGCGTTCGTGACCAACAACGCGTCGCGGACGCCGTCGGCGGTGGCGGCGCTGCTCACCGAGGTCGGCGTCCCCGCCGAGGCGTCGGACGTGGTGACCTCCGCGCAGGCCGCCGCCCGGCTGCTCGCCGAACGCCTGCCCGCCGGGTCGGAGGTGCTCGTGGTGGGCGGCATGGGGCTGCGCCACGCCCTCTACCAGCGGGGCCTGCGGCCGGTGTCGACGGCGGCCGGGCGTCCCCCCGCCGTCGTGCAGGGCTACCACCCCGACCTCGGGTACGGGCTGCTGTCCGAGGGCGCCCAGGCGGTCGCCATGGGCGCGCTGTTCGTCGGTTCCAACGGCGACCTGACCATTCCCGGGGGCGAGGGACCTCCCCACCCCGGCAACGGGGCCCTCCTCCGTGTGATCAGCGGGGCCACCGGCGTGGAGCCGATCGTCACCGGCAAGCCCGAGCGCCCGCTGCACCAGGAGTCGATCCTGCGCACCGGCGCCGAGCGCCCGCTGGTGGTCGGCGACCGCCTCGACACCGACATCGAGGGCGCCCACAACGGCGGCGCCGACAGCCTCCTCGTCTTCACCGGCGTCACCGGCCACCTCCAGGCGCTCACCGCCCCGCCCCACCGGCGCCCCACCTACCTCGCGCCCGACCTGTCCGGTCTCCTCGTCCCGCATCCGGAGACCGTCAGGGAGGACGGCGCGCACCGGTGCGGCGGCTGGACCGCGCGCCGCGACGGCGACGCGTTCGCCCTCAGCGGATCCGGCGACCCCTACGACGGCCTCCGCGCCCTCGCGTCCGCCGCCTGGGAGACCGAGGAGCCGCCGCCTTCGGAGGCCTTCACCGCCGCACTGGAGACGCTCTCGCTCTGAGGGCCGGGCCCTGGACCGGGGGCCGGCGGGCGGGCCGGACGCCGATCAGAGGAGTTTGCGCAGCCGCAGGAGGTCGAAGATGCTCGCCTCGATCTTCAGGCGGCCGGCGCTCCACGCCTTGGCCGGGTTCAGCTCGTCGAAGGCCATGGCGACGAGGTCGTCGCTGTCGACGGTCAGGCGCACCTGCGCGGCCCCGGGGTCCTCGTCCAGCTCGAACGGGTCGAGGCCGCCCCCGTGCAGCCGGCTGCGGAAGGCCACCCCGAGGTCCGGGACCCGGCAGCTGATCGTGCGCTCGACGACGTGCTCGGCGAGCCGGTCGGCGTCCACCTCGGCCAGGCGCGCGGCGACGCGCTCCAGCGCCGCACGGCACTCCTCCTCGTTCGCCATGGTCAGGCCGTTCCCCGTTCGTCCGGCATCGATGTCGTTCAGGGACGGTAGCGTTCATGGTGAGCCGGAGGCGACTCGTCGCGTGCGCTCCGGGAGCACTGGGAGGTAAACGTGATGTCCGACGAGGCCGCGGAGGAGCCGGAGTTCCCGGCCGCGCCGCCGCCCGATCCGACCGGCGACCCGCGCGTGGACGCCGCCGTCGCCCTCCTCGGCGAGCTCGGCGGGCGGCCCGTCGCCGCGCACGTGGAGGTCTTCGAGGACGTCCACCAGCGGCTCCAGGAGCTCCTCGCGGCCGCCGGCCAGGACGAGCGGCCCGCGCCGCCGCGGCCCGCCTTCCCCGACGCCCTGCGCCCCCGTGAGTAGCCGGCGCCGCCTGGACGCCGAGCTGGTGCGCCGCGGGCTGGCCCGGTCGCGCGAGCAGGCCGGGCAGCTGATCGGCGACGGCCGGGTCCGCGTCGGCGGGCAGACCGCGGCGAAGGCGGCCACCCAGGTCGAGGCCGGGGCCGCGATCGTCGTGGCCGAGGGCGGCGGCGGCCCGGAGTACGTCTCGCGCGGCGGGCACAAGCTCGCCGGCGCGCTGGAGGCCTTCGGGGGCCTGGACGCCCGGGGCCGGGTCTGCCTGGACGCGGGCGCCTCGACCGGCGGGTTCACCGACGTGCTGCTGCGCGCCGGCGCGGCGCACGTGTACGCGGTCGACGTCGGGTACGGGCAGATCGCCTGGTCGCTGCGGACCGACGACCGGGTCACCGTCCTGGAGCGGGTCAACATCCGCGACCTGGAGCCGGAGATGCTCGACGGCGCGCCGCCGAGCATCGTCGTCGGCGACCTGTCGTTCATCTCGCTCAAGCTCGTCCTCGGGCCGGTCCAGCGGTGCGCGGTCCCCGAGGCCGACTACGCGGTCATGGTGAAGCCGCAGTTCGAAGTGGGCAAGGACCGGGTCGGCGCGGGCGGGGTCGTCCGCGACCCGCTGCTGCGCGCCGACGCGGTGCGCGGCGTGGCGGAGCACGCGGCGACGCTCGGCCTCGGCGTCCTCGGGGTGGCCGCGAGCCCGCTGCCGGGGCCGTCCGGCAACGTGGAGTACTTCCTGTGGCTGCGCGCGGGAGCCCCGCCGCTGGAGGAGGAGGCTCTGGCGAAGGCCATCGCGGAGGGTCCGCAGTGAGCGTCGCACAGCGCGTACAGGGCCCACCGCGCGTACAGGGCCCACAGAGCGTACAGAGGGCGTCGAAACCGGGAACGTCCCGCGCGGGGACGTTCGTCCAGCCGTCCGCACGCCGGAGCGCGTCGGGGAGTGGGGCGAGAGCATGAGCACAAGGTCGGTGCTGGTCGTGGCGCACACCGGGCGGCCCGAGGCGGTCCGCAGCGCGCAGCTGGTCATCGAGCGGCTCAGCGAGGCCGGGATCTGCGTGCGGGTCCTGGACGGCGAGGCCGACGACATCGGCTGCGCGGGCGTGGAGGTCATGCCGAGCACCGCCGCGGCCGCCGACGACGCCGAGGTCGTCATGGTCCTCGGCGGCGACGGGACGCTGCTGCGCGCCGCCGACCTCACCCGCAGCTCCGGCACGCCGCTGCTCGGGGTCAACCTCGGCCACGTCGGGTTCCTCGCCGAGGCCGAGCGCGAGGACCTCGCCGCCACCGTCGACCGGGTCGTGACCCGCCGCTACGACGTCGAGGAGCGCATGACCGTCGACGTCACCGCCCGCCGCAACGGCACGGTCCTCGGCACGACGTGGGCGCTGAACGAGGCCAGCATCGAGAAGGCCGAGCGGGAGCGGATGCTGGAGGTCGTCGCCGAGATCGACGGCCGGCCGCTGTCCAACTGGGGCTGCGACGGTGTGGTGTGCGCCACCCCGACCGGCTCCACCGCGTACGCGTTCTCCGCCGGCGGCCCGGTCGTGTGGCCGGAGGTGGAGGCGATGCTCGTCGTGCCGCTCAGCGCGCACTCGCTGTTCGCGCGCCCGCTGGTCGTCTCGCCGCGCTCCTCGGTCGCGGTGGAGGTGCTGCCCGACACGCCCCGCGCGGTGCTGTGGTGCGACGGGCGCCGCACGCTCGACCTGCCGCCCGGCGCGCGGGTGGAGGTCCGCCGCGGCGCCGAGCCGGTGCGGCTCGCGCGGCTGCACCTCACCCCGTTCACCGACCGGCTGGTCACCAAGTTCGGGCTGCCCGTGACGGGTTGGCGAGGGCGGGTGCGCCAGCCGTCCCGGCCGTCCCCGCCGCTCGGGGACTCCCAGGTCGGGGACGCCCCGGCGGCCGGCGGCATCGCGGGCTACCCGGGCCCCGGCTTCCCGCCGGAGGGCGCGCCTCCGGGGCCGGACGGGGAGGCGGCGGGCGGGCAGAGGGGATAATCTCCACAGGCGCTGATCGGGGATCTGGTTGCGGAGGGTTGTGACGCTGGTGCGTCCGATGGTCGATGAGGTGCGGATCCAGGGCCTCGGTGTGATCGACGAGGCCGTGCTCGATCTGTCGCCGGGCTTCAACGTGGTGACGGGGGAGACCGGGGCGGGCAAGACCATGGTGGTCACCAGCCTCGGGCTGATGTTCGGCGGCCGCGCCGACCCTCAGCGGGTCAGGCCCGGCGCGGGGCGCGCCACGGTGGAGGGCCGGATCGTCGTCGATCCCGGCGGCCGCGTGGTCGAGCGGGTCGAGGACGCCGGCGGCGAGCTGGACGACGGCGCCCTGATCGTCACGCGCTCGGTGTCGGCGGAGGGCCGCTCCCGCGCGTTCCTCGGCGGCCGGTCCGTCCCCGTCAGCGTGCTGATCACCCTGGCGGACGACCTGGTCGCCGTGCACGGGCAGTCCGACCAGCAGCGGCTGCTGCAGTCGTCGCGGCAGCGCGGCGCGCTCGACCGGTACGCGGGCGGCGCGCTGACCAAGCCGATGCGCGCCTACACCAAGGCCTACCAGCGGCACCGCCAGGTCAGCGCGCTGCTGGAGGAGCTGACCACACGGGCGCGCGAGCGGGCCCAGGAGGCCGAGCTGCTCCGCTTCGGCCTGGAGGAGATCGAGAAGGTCGACCCCAAGGACGGCGAGGACACCGACCTCGCCGCCGAGGAGGAGCGCCTCGGGCACGCCGACGCGCTGCGCGGGGCCGCCGACACCGCCCACGAGGCCCTGCTCGGCGACCCCGCCGCCGCGTTCGAGGCCGCGAACGTGACCGGCCTGCTCGGGCAGGCCCGCAACGCGCTGGACGCCGTCCGCGACCACGACCCCGAGCTCGCGGGCCTCGCCGACCGGCTCGCCGAGGCCGGCTACCTCGTCACCGACGTCGGCACCGACCTGGCGTCCTACGCCGAGTCCGTGGACGCCGACCCGGCGCGGCTCGCGGCCGTCCAGGAGCGCCGCGCCGAGCTGACCGCCCTGACCCGCAAGTACGGCGGGACGGACGGCACGGTCACCGAGGTCCTGGAGTGGGCGCGCAGGTCCGCGTCTCGCCTCGCGGAGCTGGAGGGCGACGACGACCGCATCGACGAGCTGCGCTCCGAGCACGCCGAGCTCACCGAGCGGCTCGCCGCCGAGGCCGCGGAGCTGACCGCGGTGCGCACCCGGGCCGCCGAGCGGTTCTCCGAGGCCGTCACCGAGGAGCTGACCGCGCTGGCGATGCCGCACGCCCGCGTCGCCGTCACCGTCACCCCGACCGGCGACTACGGCCCGCACGGCGTCGACGAGGTCGAGGTCCGGCTCGCCCCGCACCCGGGGTCGCCGCCGTTGCCCCTGCACAAGGGCGCCTCGGGCGGCGAGCTGTCCCGCGTGATGCTGGCGATCGAGGTCGTGTTCGCGGGCGCCGACCCCGTCCCGACGTTCGTGTTCGACGAGGTCGACGCGGGCGTCGGCGGCAAGGCCGCGGTGGAGATCGGGCGGCGGCTGGCGCGGCTGGCCCGCAACGCCCAGGTGATCGTCGTCACGCACCTGCCGCAGGTCGCCGCGTTCGCCGACCAGCACCTGCTGGTGGAGAAGTCCGACGACGGGACCGTCACCAGCAGCGGCGTCACCGCCCTGGACCGGGAGGGGCGCGTCCGGGAGCTGTCGCGGATGCTGGCCGGCCTGGAGGACTCCGAGCTCGGACGCGCGCACGCCGAGGAGCTGCTCGCCATGGCCGCCGAGGAACGCTAGCGGCGGCCGGGGCCCAGAGGTCAGTCCACACTCCGGCGCCGCGGCGGGCCGCCGCCCGCCCCGGCAAAGATTGCAGAGAGTACGCGAACGGACACGCCTGGAGTGTCGGCGTTTCCGGCGTCCGCTCCCGTGCTCTGGCAGGATGGCAGTTGATGAACGAGTCGTCACCCACCGCAGAGAGACGCGCCCGGCTGGCCCAGAGGCTGCCCCGGCGCGTCCTCACGCTGGGCCGCGGCCGCGACGACGGGCGGCCCGGGATCAGCGCCACGGTGCGGCTCGACCGCCGCACCAAGGACCTGACCAAGCGGCTGCAGCCCGGCGAGGTCGCGGTGATCGACCACGTCGACCTCGACCGCGTCAGCGCCGAGGCGCTGGTGTCGCGCGAGGTCGGAGCCGTCGTCAACGTCGCGCCCAGCATCTCGGGCCGGTACCCGAACCTCGGGCCGCAGATCCTGATCGAGGCCGGCATCCCGCTGCTCGACGACGTCGGCCCGGAGATCTTCAGCAAGCTTCAGGAGGGCGACCAGGTCCGCGTCGAGGGGCCCGCCGTCCACCGGGGCGAGGAGGTCGTCGCCAAGGGCACCGAGCAGACCGCCGAGTCCATCGAGGAGGCGCTGACCGAGGCCAAGGCCGGTCTCGCCTCCCAGCTGGAGGCGTTCGTCGCCAACACGATGGAGTACGTCAAGCGCGAGCGCGACCTGCTCATCGACGGCGTCGGCGTCCCCGAGGTGGCCACCAGGATCTCCGGGCGGCACGCCCTGATCGTCGTGCGCGGCTACCACTACCGCGAGGACATCGCGACCCTGCGCCCCTACATCCGCGAGTACCGCCCCGTGCTGATCGGGGTGGACGGCGGCGCCGACGCGCTGCTGGAGGCCGGCTACCGCCCCGACATGATCGTCGGGGACATGGACTCGGTCTCCGACGACGCGCTCACCTGCGGCGCCGAGCTCGTCGTGCACGCCTACCGGGACGGCCGCGCGCCGGGCCTGAAGCGCGTGCACGAGCTCGGCAAGGACGCCGTGGTGTTCCCCGCCGCCGCCACCAGCGAGGACATCGCGATGCTCCTCGCCGACGACAAGGGGGCCACCCTGATCGTCGCGGTGGGCACGCACGCCAACATGGAGGAGTTCTTCGACAAGGGGCGCGCCGGCATGGCCAGCACGTTCCTCACCCGGCTCCGCGTCGGCAGCAAGCTCGTCGACGCCAAGGGCGTCAGCAGGCTCTACCGCAGCCGGATCTCCACCTGGTCGCTGCTGTTCCTCGTCCTCGGCGCGTTCATCGCCATCGTCACCGCCGTCGCCATGTCCCCGGCGGGGGACGTCATCAGTCCCCTGCTCGCCGACCGCTGGCACGCCTTCCTCTTCTGGCTGACCGGACTCTTCACGTGATCGATTTCCGCTACCACCTCGTCTCCATCGTCGCGATCTTCCTCGCGCTGGCGCTCGGCATCGTGCTGGGCTCCACCACGCTGTCCAACTCGGTGAGCGACACCCTGCGCCAGCAGGCCAACTCGGCCGCCAAGTCCGCCCAGCAGGCGCGGGTCGCGCAGCGTGACCTGCGGCACCAGCTGGACGGCGAGGAGCAGTTCACCAAGGCGCTCTCGCCCCAGATCGTCGCCGGGCGGCTCAAGGGCCAGTCCGTGGTGCTGATCGAGACGCCCGGCGCCGGCAACGACAGCATCGAGCAGATCAGCCAGCTGGCCAAGGACTCCGGCGCCGCCGTCACCGGACGCGTCACGATCCAGAAGAAGCTCCTGGACGACGACCAGCAGGCCACGGTCGACGAGCTCGCCACGCAGCTCAAGGCCGACGACGTGAAGTTCCCGGAGAACGCGGGCGCCTACGGCAAGGCCGGCGCGGTCCTCGCGGGCGCGCTCGTCACCAAGGACCCCGCCAAGTCCGGCCGCGAGGACGCCGCCGGAGGCGCCGTCCTCAACGGCTTCAAGCAGGCCGGATACGTCACCACCAGCGGCAAGCCCGGACAGCACGCCACCCTCGCCGTCATGGTCGCGCCCGCCGCCCCCTACGCCTACGCCGGCGGAGGCGACGACAACAAGGCACTGATCTCGCTGGCCTCCGCACTCGACGGCGCCGGGCGCGGTAGCGTCGTCGGTGGCTCGCCGACCTCCGCGCAGGAGGGCGGGCTGATCGCGGCGCTGCGCGACTCCGACGCCGCCGACTCGGTCTCCACCGTCGACGTGGTGGACACCGCGGCCGGCCAGGTCGTCACGATCCTGGCGCTGCAGAACGAGATCGGCGGCAAGTCCGGGCAGTACGGCACGGGCGCCGGCGCGAACGGCTACCTGCCCTCGCCCGCGCCCACGGCGAAGAACGGGTGACCTGATGAGACGAGGCATCGCCAGGAGCACGCGGCTGGCGACCGGCGCAGGCCTCGGCGCGGTGGCGGCCCGCGCCGCCTACACCGCGCTGACGCGGCGCCCGCCCGGCCTGAACGGGCTGCCCGGCGAGCAGGTCTGGGGCCGCACCAACCACCGCGGCGAGCCGGTCACGCTGCTGGAGGGCCCCGCGTTCGTCGCGGGCGCCGCCGCGGCCGGGCTGCTCGCCCCCGGCGCCGCCGCCCGGGTCCGCGCCGCCGCGCTGCTGGCCGGCGCCGGCTCCGGCGCCCTCGGTGGTTACGACGACCTCGCCGGGTCGGCGTCCTCCCGCGGCTTCAAGGGCCATCTGACCGCGCTCGCGCGCGGCGAGGTGACCAGCGGCGCGGTGAAGATCCTCGGCATCGGCGCGACCGGGCTGGCCGCCGCCGCCGTCGCCGGATCGCCCGCCCCGACCCGCACGGGCCGCGCGTTCGACACCCTGGTCAACGGCGCCCTCATCGCCGGTTCCGCGAACCTGATGAACCTGTTCGACCTGCGCCCCGGGCGGGCCGTGAAGGTCGGCCTCATCGCCGGGACGCCGCTGGCGCTGACCCGTTCCGGCTCCGCCGTGGTCGCCGCGCCGCTCGGCGCCGCCGCCGCGCTGCTGCCCGAGGACCTCGGCGAGCGCGCCATGCTCGGCGACACCGGCGCCAACGCGCTCGGCGCGCTGCTCGGCCTCGCCGCCACCCGCCTCGGCCGCGGGCCGCGGCTCGCCGTCCTGGCCGGTGTCGCCGGGCTGAACGCCGCCAGCGAGTTCGTCAGCTTCACCAAGGTCATCGCGGGCAACCCGGTGCTGAACCGCGTCGACATGCTCGGCCGGCGCCCGGTCGCCGTCCCCGCCCCGGCCCCCGCCGAGGCGGCGAAGCCGGAGACCGGGGAGCAGGGGACCGGGGAGCAGGGGACCGGGGAGCGGGAGAGCGGGAAGCCCGACACCGAGGACGCGTACCGCCCGGCCGTCCCGCCGCAGGCCGACCCGGCGGGCGACGGCGTCGCCGACCCCGCCTAGCCCGCCGGACGACCCCCCGCAGACCTCGACGAGCGTGCCTTCGCCTACCGTGCCCCCATCCGAAGCGCCACCGCCGGCCCGGCGGCGGCCGGGAATGCGCCGGCTGACCGGCGGGCTGGCCGGCGCCGCCGTCGTCATCGCGGTCATCACCGTGCTGGCGCGGCTCGCCGGGTTCGGACGCACCTACGCCTTCTCCCAGACCGTCACCACCTCGTGCCTCAGCCAGGCGTACTTCAGCGCCACGCAGCTCCCGAGCAGCATCTACGAGATCGTCGCGGGCGGCGCGCTCGCGAGCATGGTCGTGCCGGTGCTGGCCGGGCCCGCCGAGCGCGGCGACCGCGAGGAGGTCCGGCGGACCGGGTCGGCGCTGCTCACCTGGATCGTCGTGCTGATGGTGCCCCTGTCGGCGCTGATGGCGCTGCTCGCCCACCCCCTCATGGAGCTGGCGGTGGCCGAGCACCCGCAGGGATGCTCGCGCGGCGACGTCGTGCGGGTCGGCGGGGACATGCTGGCGATCCAGTCCGTGCAGATGGTGATGTACGGGATCGCGGTCGTGCTGTACGGGCTGCTGCAGTCGCACCGCCGGTTCGTCGCGCCCGCCCTCGCGCCGCTGGTGTCGAGCCTCGTGGTGATCGGCGCGTACGTCGTCTACGCGCCGCTCGGCAGGGGCTTCGAGAACGACCTGGCCGGGCTCCCGCTCGGGGCCGAGCTGACGCTGGCGATCGGCACGGCGCTCGGCGGCGTCGCGATGGCCGCCACGGCCGGGGTCGCCGCGTGGCGGCTGCGCCTGCGGCTGCGGCCCACCCTGCGCTTCCCGGACGGGGTGGCGCGGCGGGTGCGGCGGCTCGCGGCGGCCGGGATCGCGACGGTCGCGGCGCAGCAGCTGGCGACGCTGCTGATCGTGCGGCTCAGCTCGCAGGGCACCCGCGGCGCGCTCGCCAACTACCAGTACGCGTGGGCGATCTACCTGCTGCCGTGGGCCATCCTCGCGGTGCCGATCGCCACCAGCGCGTTCCCCCTGCTGTCGGCCCGGATGAGCGCCGCGGACCATGACCGGTTCAACCAGGTCACCGCGTCCACCACCCGCGCGGTGATCCTGGTGTCGTGCCTGGGGGCCGCCGCGCTGGCCGCCGTCGCCGTCCCCGCCGCGGCGGTGTTCAACCCCGGCCACCCCGACCAGCAGGAGGTGCTGTCGCGCGCGGTGCTCGCGTTCGCGCCCGGCCTCCTCGGCTACGGGCTCGTCGCGCACCTCGGCCGCGTCCTGTACGCGTGCCACCGGGGGCGGATGGGCGCGGCCGCCGTGGTCGCGGGCTGGGGGGTCGTCATGGTCGCGGAGGTCGCGCTGGTGCTGTCGGTCGACCGGCAGTGGGTCGTCGCGGCGCTCGGCGTCGGCAACGCCGCCGGGATGACCGTCGCCGGCGCCTTGCTGCTCGTGACGCTGGTGCGCGCGAGGGGCGCCGCGGCCGTGCGCGGCGTGCCGCGGGCCCTGGCCGCCGGGCTGCTCGGCGCCGCCGCGGGCGGCGCCGCCGGGTACGCGACGGCGGCGCTGCTCGGCCTCGGCGGGACGGGCCCGGCCGGGGAACTGCGCAACGTCGGGACCGGGGCGCTCGCCGCGCTGGCCGCCGGCGCCGTCTTCCTGATCATCGCATTCGTGATCGACGGCCGGGACCTGCGGGCCGTCCTCACCCGGAAGGTGACCCGCAATGTCTGACAGGCAGGATCTGGACGGGCTGCGCGTCGCGCTCGTCCTCGGCACCGCCGCCGGCGGCGTCGGCCGGCACGTCCGTTCCGTCGCCGACGGCCTGGTCGAGCGCGGCGCCCGCGTTGTGGTGTGCGGGCCCGCCGCCACCGACGGGCTGTTCGGGTTCGGCGCCGGCGGCGCCCGGTTCGCCGAGGTCGACCTCGCCGACCGGCCCCGCCCGGCGAGCGACGCCAGAGCCGTCGCCCGGCTGCGGCGGCTGCTGCGCGACGCCGACGTCGTCCACGCCCACGGCCTGCGCGCCGGCGGCCTCGCGGTGGCGGCGTGCGCGCGCGTCGTGCCGGGCCCGCTGCACCTCGGCCGCGGCGGCCCGCCCCTGGTCGTCACGCTCCACAACGCCGTCATCGCCGGCGGCCGGACGGCCGCGGTCTACGGGGTGCTGGAACGCGTCGTGGCCCGCGGCGCCACCCGCGTCCTCGGTGTCTCGCCCGATCTGGAGGAGCGGATGCGGGCCCTCGGCGCCCGGTCGGTCGGGCACGCCGTCGTCCCGGCGCCCGCGCCGCAGGCGCCGCCCGGTCCCGCCGTCCGCGCCGACCTGCGGGCCGAGCTCGGCGTCGGGGAGCGGCCGCTGGTCGTCACCGTCGCCCGGCTCGCCGAGCAGAAGGGCCTGCCGACGCTGCTGGACGCCGCGGCGGCGTGGGGAGGACGGACCCCGCCGCCGCTCGTCGCGATCGCGGGCGACGGGCCGCTGGAGGGCGAGCTGCGCGCCCGGATCGAGGCCGAGGACCTGCCGGTCCGGCTGCTCGGCCGCCGCTCCGACGTCGCCGGGCTGCTGGCCGCCTGCGACGTGGCGGTCGTGCCGAGCGTGTGGGAGGGGCAGCCGCTGGTCGTCCAGGAGATCCTGCGGGCGGGCCGGCCGCTGGTCGCGACCCGCGTCGGCGGGATCCCCGGGATGGTGGGCGCCGAGGAGCGGGGCGAGGGGGCCGCGCTGCTGCAGGGGCCCGAGTCGGACGCGGCGCTGCTGGTGCCGCCGAACGACGCGGAGGCGCTCGGACGCGCGGTGAGCCGCGTCCTGGACGACCCGGCGCTCGCGGCGCGGCTGGGCTCGGCCGCCGCCCGGCGGTCGGCGCTAATGCCCGGCGAGGACGACGCCGTCGACCAGCTGGCGGGGCTGTACCTGGAGCTGACCGGACCTTAGACGCGGTTTCCGGCGCTCGGGTTCGAAGACGGCGCGGAAAAATCGCGGGGGAGGGGAACCGGCCCGGCGCGGCCCGCGTTGAAGCAGGTAACGGAGGGGAGTATCCCCGCGCGCGGTTCTCGTCAGTACGGTCGGCCCATGCCGGCCCGGGTTCCGCGGCCCGTACCCGATCGCAGGGCGGGAGAGACCTCCGGCGCTCGTCTCATGTCCGCCGGAGGTGTTCACGTTGTCGGTCTCACCCCTTGTCTGGGGCCTCACCATCGCGGCGATCCTTGCGATCATCGCCGCCGACCTGTTCCTGATCCACCGCAACGACACGCGGGAGTTCACCACTCGCCGCGCCGCGTTCTGGTCGGTGGTCTACATCGGCCTCGCCGTGCTCTTCGGCCTCGGCGTCTGGGTCTTCTCCGGCGGGGAGCACGCCGCCCAGTACTTCGGCGGCTTCGTCATGGAGAAGAGCCTCAGCGTCGACAACCTCTTCGTGTTCATGGTGATCCTCGCCCGGTTCGCCGTGCCCAAGCACGCCCAGCACACGGTGCTAATGGCGGGCATCGTGATCGCCCTGGTGCTGCGCGGCGCGTTCATCGCGGTCGGCGCCGCCGCCATCGCGACCTTCACCTGGGTGTTCTTCCTGTTCGGCGCGTTCCTCATCTGGACGGCGATCGGCCTGGTCCGCGGTGGCGACGATGACGAGTTCAACGAGAACGCGCTGCTGCGCTGGGCCAAGCGCGTCATCCCGACGTCGGACGAGTACGACGGCAGCCGGTTCCTCACCAGGCGGGGCGGGCGCCGGCTGGTCACCCCGATGGCCATCGTGATGATCGCGATCGGCTCCACCGACGTGCTGTTCGCGCTGGACTCCATCCCCGCGATCTTCGGGCTGACGACCGAGCCGTACCTGGTCTTCACCGCCAACGCGTTCGCGCTGATGGGCCTCGTCCAGCTGTACTTCCTGCTCGGCGGCCTCGCCGACCGCCTCGTCTACCTCGGGCACGGGCTGGCGTTCATCCTCGGGTTCATCGGCGTCAAGCTGATCCTGCACGCGCTGCACGAGTACGGCGTCGGCTGGGCCCCCGACATCCCGATCTGGCTGTCGCTCGCCGTGATCGCGGGGACGCTGGCCGCGACCGCGGTGGCGAGCCTCACCGCGGGCCGCAGGGCGTCCCGCGAGCCGCTCCCGGCGGCCGAGCCCGCCGCGGAGGCGGAGACCGGCGCGACACGCGAGGGCTGAGATCGGACCGCGTCCCCCCATCATCCGAATGCTGTTCTAGAATCTCGGTCAAAAGGGTCGAGAGAGGGTTGACGCATGGCCATCGGGCTGACCGAGGAGCATGAGGCGCTCGCCGAATCGGTGCGCGGCTTCGCCGAGCGCAACATTCCGGCGACGGCCGTCCGGGCCGCGCTGGACGCGGAGGAGGAGACCAGGCCCGGGTTCTGGCCGGCCCTCGCCGAGCAGGGCCTGCTGGGCCTGCACCTGGACGAGGAGCACGGCGGGCAGGGTTTCGGCCTGCTGGAGCTGTCGGTGGTGCTGGAGGAGCTGGGCCGCGCGGCCGCGCCCGGGCCGTTCCTGCCGACCGTGCTCGCCAGCACGGTCATCGACGCCTCCAGCAACGCCAAGCTGCGCGCCGAGCTGCTCCCGGGCCTCGCCGACGGGTCGCGGACGGCCGCCGTCGCGCTGGACGGCGAGCTGACCGGCCGCCGCGAGGGCGACGCGCTCGTGGTGTCGGGGACGTCGGCCACGGTGCTCGGCGCCGCGCTCGCCGACGTGCTCGTGCTGCCCGTCGCCGTCGACGACGGGGAGCAGTGGGTCGCGCTGGACGCGGCCGACCTCGCCGTCACCCCGGTGCCGAGCCTGGACCGGGTCCGGCGCGTCGCCTCCGTCGAGGTCTCCGGCGCCTCCGTCGCCGCCGACCGCGTCCTGGACGGCCTCACCACCGGCCGGGTCCGTGACCTGGCCGCCGCGCTGTTCGGCGCCGAGGCCGCGGGCCTGTCGGGCTGGCTGGTGACGACCGCCGCCGAGTACGCCAAGGTCCGCGAGCAGTTCGGCCGCCCGATCGGGCAGTTCCAGGGCGTCAAGCACAAGGCCGCCCGCAGCCTGATCGCCCTGGAGCAGGCCCGCGCCGCCGCCTGGGACGCCGCCCGCGCCCTGGACGAGGGCACCGAGGAAGCCGGGTTCGCGGCCGCCGTGGCGGCCGTCGTCGCGCTGGACGCCGGGGTGCAGACCGCCCGCGACGCCATCCAGATCCTGGGCGGCATCGGCTTCACGTGGGAGCACGATGCCCACGTCTACCTGCGCCGCGCCCTGACGCTGCGGGCGCTGCTCGGCCCGTCCAAGGGCTGGGCCGCCAAGGTCGCCGCGCTCGCGCTGGACGGCGGCCGCCGCGAGGTCGTGCTGGAGCTGGACGAGGACGCCCAGCCGCTGCGCGAGCGGATCCGCGCCGAGATCGCCGAGCTGGCCGCGATCGAGGACAGGGACGCGCTGGCCGAGCGCCTCGGCGACGAGGGCTGGACCGTCCCGCACTTCCCGAGGCCGTGGGGGCGCGAGGCCGGGCCGGTCGAGCAGATCCTCATCCAGCAGGAGCTGCGGGCCGCCAAGGTCAAGACGCCGAACCTCGGGATCGGCGCCTGGCTGGTGCCCTCGCTCGTCCGCTACGGGACCGACGAGCAGAAGGAGCGGTTCCTGCGGCCGACGCTGCGCGGGAAGATCGTGTGGTGCCAGCTGTTCTCCGAGCCGGGCGCCGGCTCGGACCTGGCGTCCCTGTCGATGAAGGCCGAGCGGGTCGAGGGCGGCTGGAGGCTCACCGGCCAGAAGATCTGGACGTCGCTCGCCCAGCACGCCCAGTGGGGCTTCTGCATCGCCCGCACCGACCCCGCCGCGGCCAAGCACGACGGCATCACCTACTTCCTCGTCGACATGGCGTCCGAGGGCGTGGACGTCCGCCCGCTGCGTGAGCTGACCGGCGACGCCCTGTTCAACGAGGTCTTCCTGGACGGCGTCTTCGTCCCCGACGACCGAGTGGTGGGCGAGGTCAACCAGGGCTGGCAGGTCGCGCGCAACACCCTGTCCAACGAGCGGGTGTCGCTGTCGACCGGCGGCGGCCTCGGCATGGGCGTCCCGGAGCTGCTGCGGTTCTTCGCGAACCGGGAGCTGGACGCGGTCGCGGCCGCCGAGGTCGGCAGGCTCGTCGCCCAGGGCCAGTCGATCGACCTGCTCGGCCTGCGCACCACGCTCAAGCAGCTGAACGGCGTGGAGCCGGGCGCGGAGGCCAGCGTCCGCAAGCTGCTCGGCGTCCAGTTCAACCAGGACGTCGCCGATCACTGCTGGGCGGCGCAGGGCGCGGCCGCGGCCACGGAGGCCCCGATGGCCGAGAGCGGCATCGTGGGCCGCGCCATGCTGTTCAGCCGCGCGATGACCATCTACGGCGGCACCACCGAGGTGCAGCTCAACATCATCGGCGAACGCATCCTCGGCCTCCCCCGAGACCCCGAACCGGGCAAATAACCCCACCAGGCACGCCCCCAGCCCCGGCCAGGGGCAGGAACCCCAGCCCGGCCGGGCACGACCCCCAACCCTCGGCCGGGCACGAACCCCAGCCGGGCCGGGCAGGGACCCCAGCCCCGGCCAGGCACGAACCCCAACCCTCGGCCACGGGCAGGCGCGTGGAGCGAGCGCAGCGAGCGCAACGCGCCTGCCCGTCGACGCAGGCGACCGGAGCGACGCTGCGGAGACCGCAACGGGCACCGCGAACCGTGACGGCGGCGTGAGGATCGCCTGCGTCGCAACGGGGGGTTCCAGGGGGGTCGCTCCCCCTGGGTTATCTGGGCCGGAAGGTGTAGGTGAAGTTGACGAGCACGACGCCGGTCAGGGCGATGAGGAGGCCGGGGATGCCGGCGTTGACGACGCCGATCGCGCTGAGCGGGATCGCGGCGAGCAGCGACAGTATCGCCATGGCCAGGCTGTGGTCGCGGTCGCCGTGCCGCGGCTCGGGCGCCGGGGCGCGGCGGCGGCGGGGGGTCGGCGCGGCGGCGCGGGCGTCGAGGGTCTCCTCGATGCGGTCGACGACCGTCTCGATGAAGGCGTCGTCATAGTCGGGCCCCAGCTCGCGCCGGGCCGCCATGGCCGCCGTGAGGTCCTCGCGCGGCAGTCGTGGGGTCGTCATGACACCGTTATAGGCGGGCGGGGAGGGCTGCCGCGTCACTCCCCGGTGCCATGTGGCGGCTCCCCCTCAGGTGTGAGCGGACGCGCAGGTAGGATTCCGCTCTTGTCCAAGGAAATCCGGAGGTCTCCGTGACAGTGCGGGCCCGTTCGACCGCCCTCGCCGCCTGCGCCGCCGCGGCCGGGCTGGCCCTCGCGGGATGCGGCGGCGGTGAGAAGCAGGCCGCGGACGCCGCGCCGTCCGCGCCGCCCACCACGCTGGCGCCGCTGCCGGCGGTGAGGCCCGCCGACGTCAAGCCGCTGGTGGGGCGCTGGGTCGGCACGGCCAAGGACTACTTCCAGTTCAAGGCCGACGGCAGCGGCGTGTGGGTGCGGGGCCGGCAGAAGCTGTGGAGCGGTTCGGCCATCCCCGAAGGCGGCGGCAAGTACCGCTTCTCGTGGAACGGCGGCGACCCGAAGGCCGCGTCCTACTGGGGCGTCGCGCTCAGCGAGGACAAGGCGTCGCTCGTGTTCGCGGGGACCAACCAGACCTACAAGAAGGCCGCCGCGCGGAAGGGCAAGGGATGACCGACGCGATGTTCGCCTCACCCGCCGACGCCGGGCGCAGGCTCGCCGGCGTCCGCTACCTCGCCGACGACGAGATCGCCACGACGGTGTTCCTGGCGCAGGCGCTCGGCAAGCCGCTGCTGGTGGAGGGACCGGCGGGGGTCGGCAAGACGGAGCTGGCGAAGGCGGTGGCGGCGGCGACCGGCGCGGAGCTGATCCGCCTGCAGTGCTACGAGGGCCTGGACGAGGCCCGCGCGCTCTACGAGTTCAACTACAAGAAGCAGCTCCTCGCGATCCAGGCCGCGCCCGCCGACCGGGCCTGGCAGGAGACCCACGACGACATCTTCTCCGAGGAGTTCCTGCTGGAGCGGCCGCTGCTGGCGGCGATCCGCCGCAGCGACCCGACCGTCCTGCTCATCGACGAGGCGGACAAGGCCGACGTCGAGGTCGAGGGCATGCTGCTGGAGGTCCTGTCGGACTTCCAGGTGACGATTCCCGAGCTCGGGACGGTGGCGGCGGTCCGCCGCCCCTTCGTGCTGATCACCTCGAACGCGGCGCGGGAGCTGTCGGAGGCGCTCAAGCGCCGCTGCCTCTACCTGCACCTGGACTATCCGGCGCCCGACCGGGAGCGCGACATCGTGCTCGCGCAGGTGCCGGGCATCGAGGCGGAGCTGGCCGAGCAGCTCGTCCGCACCGTCGGCACGCTGCGCGACCTGGAGATCAAGAAGGCGCCGTCGATCGCGGAGACCGTCGACTGGGCGCGCACGCTGCTGGCCCTCGGCCTGGACGACCTGGACGAGGCCGCCGTGGGCCGCACGCTCGGTGTCGTCCTGAAGCACGCCTCCGACCAGGAGCGCGCCGCCAAGGAACTCGGGCTGAGCGGCTGACATGGCCTCACTCGTCGACCGGCACACCGGGTTCGTCGCGGAGCTGCGGCGGGCCGGGCTGCCGGTGTCGGTCGCCGAGGGGCTGGACGCGGTGCGCGCCGTGCGGGCCGTCGACCTGCTCGACCGCGAGTCGCTGCGCGCCGCCTACGCCGCGACGGTCGTCAAGCGGCCCCAGCACCGCGCGACGTTCGACACGCTCTTCGACCTGTGGTTCCCGGCGGCCGTCGGGGACGGCGCGGGAGCGGCGCCGGACCCCGAGCGCCCGGCGAGGACGGTCGACGACGACGGCAGGCCCGTCCCGGCGGCGCTCGACCCGCGGGTGCAGCGGCGCCGGGAGGAGCTCGCCGACCTGCTCCTGTCCGGGGACGAGGCGGGGTTGCGCCGGTTCGCCCGGCTGGCGGTCGCCGAGTACGGCCGGACGCCCGGGCAGGAGTCGTGGTTCTCCTCCGGCGTGATGAGCGCGCTGTCGCCGGAGACCCTGATGGCGCGGCTGCTGGAGTCGGTCCTGACCGGGCGGGAGCGGGGCGGAATGGCCGAGCGCGTCGCGCGCCGGACGTTCCGCGACCGCATGGCCCGGTTCTCCGGCCTCGTCGCGGGCGAGGTGCGGCGCCGCATCGCCGAGGACACGGGGGTCGAGCGGACCGCCCGCATCGTCGTGCGCCCCCCGCTGGAACGGCTCGACTTCGCCGGCGCGTCCCGCGCCGAGATGGAGGCGCTGCGCCGGGAGGTGTACCCGCTGGCGCGCAGGCTGGCGTCGCGGCTCGTGCAGAAGCAGCGGCACGGGCGGCGGGGGCGGCTCGACTTCCGCCGGACGGTCCGCGCGTCCCTGTCCAGCGGGGGAGTGCCGCTCACCACCCACCACCGGCCGCGGCGCCCGCACCGGCCCGAGCTGGTGGTGCTGTGCGACGCCAGCGACTCGGTGTCGGCGTTCGCGCACTTCACGCTGCTGCTGACGTTCGCGCTGCGGGAGCAGTTCAGCAAGGTCCGCGCGTTCGCCTTCATCGACGCCACCGACGAGATCACCAAGTACTTCGCGCCGGGCGCGGACGTCACGGCCGCGATGACCCGCCTCGCCGCCGAGGCCGACCTCGTGTGGATCACGGGCCGGTCCAACTACGGCCACGCCTTCAAGGTGTTCGACGACAAGTACCGCGACGCCGTCACCCCGAGGACGTCCCTGCTGATCCTCGGCGACGCCCGGTCGAACTACGGGGAGCTGTCCCTGCCGATCGTGCGGTCGATGGCGGAGCGGGCCCGGCACGCGTACTGGCTGAACCCGGAGCCGCGCTCCCAGTGGGACACCGGCGACTCCGCCGCGTCCCGCTACGGCGAGCTGGTCCCCATGTACGAGTGCCGGAACCTGACCCAGCTGGCCGCCTTCGTCGAGGAGCTCGCCTAGCCGGGTTCAGGAGGCCCGGTCGCGGATGACGAGGGCGAGGACGGCGTAGGCGAGCGCGGCGACGGCCGAGACGACCATCGCGACGTTCGTGCCGTGCGCCAGCGAGGCCGCGTCGTGCCCGAACCCCGTGGCGACGGCCCCGACGATCGCCACGCCCAGCGACGCCCCGATGTAGCGGGCGGTGTTGTTGGCGCCGGCCCCCATGCTCGCGCGGTCGGCGGGGACGCTCTCCACGGCGAGCCGGGCGAGCATGGCGTTGGTCAGGCCGCTGGCGACGCCGGCGGCGGCGAGGCCCGGCACGAGCCGCCACCAGTGCGCGTCCGGGGCCAGGGCCGCCAGCGCGAGCTCGCTGACGCCGGCGAGCGCGAACCCGGCGGCGAGCAGGCGCCGGACGGGCAGCCGCGCCGGGAGGCGGTGGGCCTGCAGGGCGACGACGAACGACAGCCCGGACCAGATCGCCAGCACCAGCGCCGCCGCGATGGGGGACAGGCCCATCACCAGGCTCATCATCGTCGCCAGGTAGGTCATGACCCCGATCACGGCGAGCCCGGTGACGAGCGCCCCCGTCACCGACAGCAGGAATGCCGGCCGCCGGAACAGCGCCAGCTCGACCATCGGTTCCCGCCGCCGCGACTCGACGAGGACGAACGCGGACAGCAGGACCGCCGCGGCGGCGAACAGCGCGAGGACGCCCGGGGACGTCCAGCCGGTGCGGCCCCAGGTGATCGCGGCCACCAGCGCCGCGACGCCGAGGCTCATCGTGACCAGCCCCGGCACGTCCACGCCGCGCGGACGCTCGGCCCGCGACTCGGTGAGCGCGCGGGAGGCCGCCGCGGCGAGCACCGCGGACGCGGCCACCGTGGCCCAGTACCAGAGCCGCCAGCCGCCGGCGGAGGTCAGCCCGGCCGCGGCGATGGGGCCGAGCGCGATGCCGAGGCCGACCATCGCGCCCCACATGCCGGTGGCCCGCGCCCGCCGCGGACCCGGCGGGAACGAGGCGCCGACGATGCCGAGCCCGGTCACCAGCAGGGCGGCGCTGGCCGCGCCCTGCGCGACGCGGCCCGCGATGAACACCGCGGCGTTGGGCGCGAGCGCGCACGCGACGCTGGAGACGGCGAGCGCCACCGCGCCGATCACGAACACGCGCCTGCGCCCGTGGTCGTCGGCGAGGCTGCCCGCGGCCAGCAGCGCCGCCGCGAGGCCGAGGCTGATCGAGCTCATCAGCCAGATCTGCGCGGTCGCCCCGGCGTGCAGCCCGCGGGCGGTGTCGGCCAGCGTCGCCGCGGGGGCGCAGTAGTTCATCAGGGCCAGGAGGGTGGCGGCGGCCGGCAGCGTCAGCGCGGCGGCGGTGCCCGGCGCGCTGCGCGCGGCGCGGGGGGTCGCCAGGGTCGTCATGCGGTCTCCAGGTTCATTGAACGAACTGACGGGGTGACGGTAGCACGACTGAGTTCAATCAATGAACCCCTCGGTGGGTACTGTGGTGGCATGGCACTCGGCAAGGACTACGCGGCGCAGGACTGCTCGCTGGCCCGCGCGCTGGAGGTCGTGGGGGAGCGCTGGACGCTGCTGATCGTCCGGGACGCCTTCTACGGCGTCCGCCGCTTCAGCGACTTCCTCGTCCACCTGGACATCCCCCGCGCGGTGCTGTCTGCGCGGCTGCAGTCGCTGGTCGACGCCGGCGTCCTCGTCAAGGACGGCCACGACTACGTGCTGACGGAGATGGGCAAGGAGCTGTGGCCCGTCGTCCACACCCTCGCCCGCTGGGCGGAGGACCACCTGTCCGCCGAGCCGTGCCGCGTCTTCGTCCACCTCGCCTGCGGCACCGAGATCGGCCCGGACGGGCGGTGCGCCGCGTGCGGGCGGCACGTCGCCCCGGACGAGCTGGAGATCCACGCCGGGCCCGGCGTCCGCCGCCGCACCGACCCGGTCAGCATGGTCCTGCGCAACCCGCACCGGCTGCTGGAGCCGATCCGCACCTGAGTGAGCGATCCCTCGGCGAGGTCGCTCGCCGGCGGTGGGGTCTGTGGGGATTCGACCAGATAATCTCCTCGCTCATGAACACCGAAAGGGCCGAGACCGCCCCCCGCGCCCGGTTCCGGCCGGGCAGCGTGCTCGGCCCCCTGTGGCGGCTGATCGACGGCGGCCCGGACGACACCCGGGCACAGATCGCCCGCCGGGCCAGGGTCCTGGTGCGGATCTCCACCGGGCTGGCGAACCTCGGCGGCGCGCTGGTCGTGCTCGCGTTCGCCGTCGTCGTCCCCGACCCCGTCGGCGAGGTGTCCGAGCGGATCCGGCTCGTCAACCTGATCGTCTTCACCGTCTACGTCACCGCCGCGGTGCCGGTCGGCCTCGTCCTCGGCGAACGGTTCTTCCGCCGCGTCCGGCGCCTGGTCGAGCGGCACGACGAACCCGGCCGGCACGAGCGCTCCCTGCTGCTGTACGGGCCGCTGCGGCTGATGGCCCTGCACCTGACGCTGTGGGGGATCGGGACGGTCGGCTGGGTCGTCATCAACGCCCCCTTCTCGGGCCTGCTCGCCGTCAAGCTGGGCCTGACGAGCCTGCTCGGCGGCCTCACCACCTGCACGGTCGTCTACCTGCTGACCGAGCGGCTGCTGCGGCGCGCGGTGACGACCGCGCTGCGCAGCGAGATGCCGCGCCGGACCGGGCTGCCCGGCGTCGTCGCCCGTTCCGTGCTGGCCTGGGGCCTCGGCACCGCGGTCCCGATCCTCGGGCTGATGACCCTCGCGATCGGGTCGTTCGTCATCGCCAGGATCACCGTGCGGGAGTTCGCCGTCGCCGTCCTCGCGCTCGGCGGCATCGCGCTGGTCGTCGGGCTCGGCGTCACCTACGGCGCCGCCCGCGCCATCGCCGACCCCGTCGAGTCGGTGCGGCTCGGCCTCGCCCGGATCGAGCGCGGCGACCTGGACGTCGAGGTCCCCGTCTACGACGCCAGCGAGGTCGGGCTGCTGCAGGCCGGGTTCAACCACATGGCGGCCGGGCTGCGCGAGCACGAGCGCCTGCGCGACCTGTTCGGGCGCCAGGTCGGCGCGGACGCCGCGCGCGTCGCGGTGGAGCGCGGCATCGACCTCGGCGGCGAGCTGCGCGAGGACGCGGTGATCTTCGTGGACATCATCGGCTCCACCCGGCTCGCGGCCGACCGGCCGCCCGCCGAGGTCGTCCGGCTGCTGAACGACTTCTTCGCCGTGGTCGTCGAGGTGATCGGCGCGCACGGCGGCTGGATCAACAAGTTCGAGGGCGACGCCGCGCTCGCGATCTTCGGGGCGCCGCTCGCGCTGGACGGCGCGCCCGCCCGCGCGCTCGCCGCGTCCCGCGAGCTGGCCCGCCGGCTGCGCGAGGACGTCCCGGCGCTGAGCGCCGCCGTGGGCGTCTCGGCGGGCGAGGCCGTCGCCGGGCACATCGGCGCCGAGGAGCGGTTCGAGTACACCGTGATCGGCGACCCGGTGAACGAGGCGGCCCGCCTCACCGACATGGCCAAGACCACCTCCGAGCGCGTGCTGGCGGCGGGCTCCCTCCTCGCCGGGGCGGGACCGGACGAGGCGGCGCACTGGTCGCTCGGCGACGAGGTCACCCTGCGGGGCCGGACGCAGCCGACCCGCCTCGCCTCACCGCGCCCGGTCGAGCGCGTCCCGTCCTAGCCGCCTTCCCGCCCGGGACGTCCTCAGGACCCCACGAGCGTGGCGCCGCTCAGCGTCGTGTAGAACGGCGACCCGGCCAGCCGCGAGCCCTTCTCCTCGCCGATGTAGACGTCGGCGTGGTTCTGGCCGCCGTATCCGGGGCGGAACAGGTCGGTGACCGTCCAGCGGGCCTTCCGGAACGCCGCGCACACCTCGTCCTCGACGGCGCGGCCGCCGCCGTCCTCACCGCAGTCGAGGATCACGAACCGCCGTCCGCGCGCCAGCACGGACCTGTCGGCCGCCGCCGACGCCCACGCCCGCAGCGGGCGCCCCCGCGAGTCGCGGGTGGTGTCGTCCAGCCAGAAGCCGACGCTGTGCGACCAGTTCAGGTACCGGCCCCGCTCGGGCCCCTCGGTGATGCGCCCGCTGCCCTCGGTCTGGACGACCTTGAGGAAGTCCTTCGGGTAGGAGCCGAGCGGGGCCTTCCCGTGCGAGCAGTGGAAGCGGGCGCAGCCGCGCACCGCTTTCCGCTCGCCGTCGTACAGGCTTTCCAGCGCCGTGTAGTACGTGGTGATGCGCCACCCCGCGACCCGCCCCAGCGGCACGGGCTCGCCGGTCGCGGGGACGTCGGCCTGGGGAGGAGGGCTCGCGGTGGGCGCGGGGGCCGACAGGGGCGGCGCGGTCGGCGGCGGCACGTCCGCGCCGCGCGCGCTCTGGCCGCAGCCCGCGACCGCCCCGCACAGCAGGAGCGCCAGCGGTGCCCTGCGCCGCATCGCACCCTCCCGGCCCTGGACTGCTGTCCGCCACCGGGGACACTATCCCGGTCAGTGGCCGCGGGCTATCCATTCCTCAAGATGCGGGGCCTCCGCGCCGACGGTGGTGGACTCGCCGTGCCCGGTGCGGACGGTCGTCTCCGGCGGGAGCGTCAGCAGCCGCTCCCGGATCGAGGCGATGATCGTCGGGAAGTCGGAGAACGACCGGCCGGTCGCGCCGGGGCCGCCGCTGAACAGCGTGTCGCCGGAGAACACCGTCGCCAGGCCGGGCGCGTGGAGGCACACCGCGCCGGGACTGTGGCCGGGCGTGTGCAGGACTGTCAGGTCCGTGCCCGCGACCGTGACGACCTGCCCGTCGGCCAGCTCGCCGTCGGGCGAGGTGTCCGGGTGCCGCTGCTTCCACAGCATCAGGTCGTCCGGGTGCAGCAGGACGGGCGCGCCCGTGCGGGCCCGCAGGGCGGGTGCCGCGTCGATGTGGTCGTCGTGCCCGTGCGTGGACACGATCGCCACCAGCCGGCGGCCGCCGAGCGCCGCCGCGATGGCCTCGGCGTCGTGCGCGGCGTCGATGACGATCGCCTCGCTGTCGTCCCCGACAATCCAGACGTTGTTGTCGACCTCCCACGTCCCGCCGTCCAGCGAGAACGTCCCCGACGTGACGAGGTGGTCGACGCGCGGTCCGGCGGATCCACCGGCCATCAGAGCACCACCACCGAGCGCAGCACGTCGCCGCGGTGCATCTTCTCGAACGCGGCCTCGACGCCGTCCAGCGGGATCGTCTCGGAGACGAACGCGTCGAGGTCCAGGCGTCCCTGCAGGTAGAGGTCGATGAGCATGGGGAAGTCGCGGGACGGCAGGCAGTCGCCGTACCAGGACGACTTCAGCGACCCGCCGCGCCCGAACACCTCCAGCAGCGGCAGCTCCAGCCTCATCTCCGGAGTCGGCACGCCGACCAGCACCACCGTCCCGGCGAGGTCGCGGGCGTTGAAGGCCTGCTCGTAGGTCTCGGGGCGGCCGACCGCGTCGATGACGACGTCCGCGCCGAACCCGCCGGTCAGCTCCCGCACCGTCGCGACGACGTCCTTCTCCGCGCCGTTCACGGTGTGCGTGGCCCCGAGGGAGGACGCGGTGGCGAGCTTGCGCTCGTCCAGGTCCACGGCGATGATCCGGGCGGCCCCGGCCAGCCGGGCGCCGAGCACGGCCGCCGCGCCGACGCCGCCGCAGCCGATGACCGCGACCGAGTCGCCGCGCCCGACCCCGCCGGTGTTGATCGCCGCGCCGAGCCCCGCCATCACCCCGCACCCGAGCAGTCCGGCGGCCTCGGGCCGCGCCGCGGGGTCGACCTTGGTGCACTGCCCGGCCGCGACGAGGGTCTTGTCGGCGAACGCTCCGATGCCGAGCGCGGGCGACAGCTCCGTCCCGTCCTCAAGGGTCATCTTCTGGGCGGCGTTGTGGGTGTCGAAGCAGTACCAGGGGCGTCCGCGCGTGCAGGCGCGGCACTGCCCGCACACCGCGCGCCAGTTGAGGATCACGAAGTCGCCGGGCGCCACCTCGGTCACCCCCTCGCCCACCGACTCGACGACCCCGGCGGCCTCGTGCCCGAGCAGGAACGGGAACTCGTCGTTGATCCCGCCCTCGCGGTAGTGCAGGTCGGTGTGGCAGACCCCGCACGCCTGGACGTCGACGACCGCCTCGCCGGGCCCCGGGTCCGGAACGACGATCGTCTCGATCCGCACCGGCTGCCCCTTGCCGGGTGCGACGACCCCGCGTACCTGCTGCGCCATGCTGCCGCCTCTCGTCGTCTCGATCTCCCCCGACCCTACCCACGCCCCCGCCCGCCTTCCTCCCCACGACCGGCCGGGGGCCCCTCTCAGGTAGCGGACACGAGATCACCTACGCGGGCGACGCGGGCCCGGGCGGCCGGGCGCGAGGCTCACTGCCATGACAAGCACCGTCACCCGCCTCACCACCGGGATGCTCGCCGCCGCCGCGATCACGGCCGCCTGCGCCGGCGCCGCGTCCGCCGGGGCGTCCGTGCACCCGGACGCCGAGCACCGGCCGGGGGCCGTGGCCGAGCAGGGCACCGCACGCGGGCACCTGGTCTCCGCCACCCACCTCACCGCCATGTCCGCCGGCCAGGTCCGCACCTGGCTCGCGTCCGAGGGCTTCGACACCGCGTCCGTCCGCCACGGCGTGGACACCTACCGGCTCGTCTACCGGACGGTCGACGCGAGGGGCCGCGCGACGACCGCCAGCGGTCTGGTCGTCCTGCCGCGCAGCCGCGACCGCCGCCTCGCCACCGTCTCCTACACGCACGGCACCACGAGCTACAAGCCGGACGCCCCCTCGACGTCGGACGACGTCTGGGGCCCCGGGGCGGCCGTCACCTACGCCGCGGCCGGGTTCGCGGCGGTCGCGCCCGACTACCTCGGCCTGGGCCTCGGCCCCGGAGTCCATCCGTGGAAGGACGTGCCGTCCGAGACGAGCGCGTCCCTCGACATGCTCCGCGCCGCGCGCCACTTCGCCCCGCGGGCGGGACGCGTCCTCGACGGCCGGGTCTTCGTCACCGGCTTCTCGCAGGGCGCCTCGTCCGCGCTCGGCCTCGCCCGGGCGCTGCAGGGCGGCGCCGACCCGCGCTTCCACCTGCGCGCGGTGGCCCCGATCAGCGGAGCCTACGACTTCCGGGGCGCGGAACTGCCCGCCCTGCTGGGCGGGGACGTCGCTCCGAAGATGGCGGTCGCCTACACGTCGTACCTGCTCACCTCCTGGAACCGTGTCCACGGAGGCATCTACGAGGACCCCTCGGAGCTGTTCCGCGAGCCCTATGCCGAACGCGTCGAGAAGTACTTCGACGGCACGACGCCCGGGCCCGTCATGCTCGGCGGCCTCCCGGACACGCTGGGCGACCTCCTCACCCCGCGCGGCCTCGCGCTGCTGCGCCACCCCTCCGGATCGTTCGCCGAGGCCCTGAGCGTGGACGCGGAGGTCTGCACGGCCTGGACCCCGCGCGTCCCGGTCCGCCTCTACAAGATGGCCGGGGACGAGCAGGCGGTCACCGCCAACACCGACCACTGCGCGGCGCGGTTCCGGGACCGCGGCGCCGCCGTGCCCGTCGTCGAGGTGGGCGACCGGCTCTACGGCGGCTCGCGCCACCTCGGCTCCAACCTCGCGGGCACCGCCCGGATCGTGCGCTGGTTCGGCGAGCTCAGCTGAAGTGGATGGCCTGCAGCTTGTCGGCGGCGTCGCGGTCGAGGACGGTGACGCCGGCGGCGGGCGGCAGGGGGGCGCCGCTGCGCGCCCGGGTGATCAGGGGGTGCCAGCGGCGGCAGTGCCGGGCCCACAGGGCGGCGGCGACGACGCGGCCGCGCGCGTACTGGCCGGCGCGGGCCGTCTCCGGCGCGACGTCGATGAGGATCAGGTGCAGCCGCCCGCCGCGGCGGCGCGCCAGCCAGGCGAAGCCGTGCAGGATGTGCGGCCAGGTGCCGCGCGTGTGGGCGACGACGCCGTGCCCGGCGACGATCGCGCGGCCGATGCGCCAGACGTGGGTGCTCTGGACGATCGGGGTCCGCAGCCGGACGGGCAGCGGCCCGAGGAACCGCGCCCACCAGTTGCGCGACTGGCGCGAGTCGATCACCCGGACGTCCCCGGCGCGCACCGGGGACGTCTCGTCGCCGCGCAGCCCGTACAGGCGGTTGAGCAACGTGCTCTTACCGGAGCCGGGCAGACCGGCGACCAGCACCAGCGAACCCGCCGGGTAGCGCAGCGCGGGTTCCGGATCCGCCTCGTGAGGTGGGGGGATGGTCGACTCCTGGTCTCGGGCCGGAAGTGTGTTGGGGCAAACGAACGTCCCCCGCCACTTGTTCCGGCCGAGCGGGAAGCGTCACCAGCCGCGGGCGCGCCACTCCGTTAGCGAGGGGCGCTCCCGGCCGAGCGTCGAGTCCTTGCCGTGCCCCGGGTAGAACCAGGTGGCGTCGGGGAGGCGGTCGAACACGCGCTCCTCCACGTCCGAGAGCAGCTGCCGGAAGCGCGTCGGGTCGCCCCAGGTGTTGCCGACGCCGCCGGGGAACAGGCTGTCGCCGGTGAACAGGTGCGGGCGGTCGGCCAGCTCGCCGCCGGCGTCGTAGAGGAGCGCGATCGAGCCGGGCGTGTGGCCGCGCAGGTGGATGACGTCGAGGGACGCCTGCCCGACCGCGACGGTGTCGCCGTGCTCCACGGGCTCGGCGACCGGCTCGGGGAGGGGCCCGGCGTCGCGCGGGTGGGCGACGACCGGCGCGCCGGTGGCCCGCGCCACCTCGCTCAGCGCCATCCAGTGGTCCTCGTGGCGGTGCGTGGTGACGATCCGCGCGAGGGGGCCGTCGCCGATCAGCTCCAGCAGCCGGGGCGCCTCGTTCGCCGCGTCGATCAGCAGCTGCTCGCCGGTCGCGGTGCACCGCAGCAGGTAGGCGTTGTTGTCGTACGGGCCGACCGCCACCTTCGTCACCCGCAGCCCGGGCAGCTCCCGGACGTCCGGACGCCCGCCGGCCTCGACGTTACCGGTGTAGGTCATGCGTCCTCCCCGTCGTTCGTTCGAAGACCATCTTCCATCATCGGCTCCCGCGATCACCCGCGGTCCGGGTGCGCGCCTGAAATGAGTCACCAGACGCAGCCGAACCGTGCGCCGCCGGACGGACTTTTCCGCCTTCTCCCCGCACCATGGGAACTGGAAGATCAGGTTCGACCCCGGAAGGGCGGTGAGGCGGTGACGACCGCGTTCCGTCCCGCGCGGCCGTGCGGGACGCCGCCGGCGGCGCGCCGCGGCGGGAGGAGGACCGGATGATCGGCGACGGGCCGGGCGTCCGGCCGGGCAGCTTCTGGGAGCGGCTGGCCCCCACCGACCGGCAGGCCCTGCGCGCCATGGGCCGGCGCGCCGACATCCCGCCCGGCGGCATGCTGTGCCACCAGGGCACGGTCGCGCCGGCCGTCTACGTGGTGTTCAAGGCGTCGCCGCGGGCCGCGAGCAACGCGGTGGCCAAGGAGTTCGTGGACTCCAGCGACGGCGACGAGTCGATCATCGACCTGTTCGGGGCGGGCGACCTGGTCGGGGTCCTCGGCCCGTGGGGTCATCCGCAGCGCGCCACGGTCGCCGCGCTGGACCACGTGACGGCGCTGCGCGTGGACCGCCGCAAGTTCCGCAGCCTGCTGGCGGCGAGCCCGCAGGTCGCCGAGGCGATGATGCACGCCGTCTCCGAGAGCGTCACCTACGGCGGCCGCCGGCACGCGGTGCGGGCCGCGGACCATCCCCAGCGGCTCGCCTACCACCTGCTGGAGCTGGCGCACCGGTTCGGCGAGCCCGCCCCCGGCCAGGGCACGCGGATCCCCCTGCGGCTCAGCCAGGCGGAGCTGGCGAACTGGGCGGGGATCTCCCGCGAGACGCTGGTGCGCTGGTTCCGGACGTGGCGGGCCAAGGGCATCCTCGACCGGCGGGCCCGCCCGCTGACCGTCCTCGAGGTCGAACGGCTCCGCCGCGCCGCGAGCCCCTGGGGCGACGACTGGCCGGACGCCGAGCCCGAGCGGGCGCCCGAGCAGGCCCGGGGTCAGGACGACGGCGCCGGGATCGCGGCGCGCGAACCGGTGCGCCTGGGAGCGCCGGCCCGGCCGCCCGCCGTCCGCCTGCCCGCCGCCGACCCCTACTTCGCCGGACGCGCGGTCAGCCTCGGCAAGCTCGACCTGCTGGTCGGCCAGTCCGTGTGGCCGCGCGCCGTCGTGGTCCAGGGCATGGCGGGCGTCGGCAAGACCACGCTGGCGCTGCACTGGGCGCACCGGGTCGTCGACCGCTTCCCCGACGGCGTCCTGTTCGCCGACCTGCGCGGCACGTCCCGCAGCCCCGTCACCCCGGCGGAGGCGATGGGGCAGGTGCTGCGCGCGGCGGGCGTGCCCGGCGACCAGGTGCCGCGGACGCAGGCGGAGCTGGCGGCGCAGTGCCGGTCCCTGCTCGGCGACCGCCGGATGCTGCTGATCCTGGACAACGCCGCCCGGCCCGAGCAGATCAGGCCGCTGCTGGCGGCGATGACCTCGGGGCTGGTGGTCGTGACGAGCCGGCGGCGGCTGCCGGCCCTGCTCGAAGGCGCCGACGTCCGGACCCTGGAACTGCGGGAGATGGTGACGCAGGAGGCCGTGGACCTCATCTCCAACGTCCTCGGGGCGGGCGACCCCCGCCTCAGGGAGGAGGACAAGGCGGTCGAGCGGCTCGCGCGCGAATGCGGCCACCTGCCGCTCGCGCTCGGCGTCATGGCCGGGCGGCTCGCCGAGAACCCCGGCGAGTCGATCGCCGGGACCGTCCGGGAACTGGCGGCCCGGGAGGTCCGGGACGCCGCGCCGTACGGGCCGGGCCTCGCGGGGGCGGGCCTGGGCGACGGCGCGGCGCCCGGAACGTCCGGGACGGCGCTGCTGGCCGTCCTCAGCCCGACGTTCGACGTCGCCTACCGGAGCCTGCGCCGCGGGCAGCGAGAGGCGTTCCGCAGGCTCGGCCTGGTCGCGGGCCCCGACTTCACGCCCACCGCCCTCGCCGCCCTGCTGGACGGCACGGTCGGCGACGCGCGCGAATGCCTGGAGGGCCTGCGCCAGGCGTACCTGGTGCACGACGTGGGGCCCGGCCGCTACCGGATGCACGACCTGCTGCGCGACTTCGCACGCGAGCGGGGGCTGCGGGAGGACTCCGACGGCGAGCTCCAGGCGGCGCAGCGGCGGCTCCTGGCCGGCTACCTCGCCGAGGCGCGCCACGCGGGGGAGGCCATGGCGGCGCGGTCCCGTCCCCGGACGCATCCGGGGGAGGCGCACGGGCGTCCGTCCACCGCCGCGGAGCGCGCCGCCGGACTCGCCTGGTTCGAGGCCGAGCGGCGCAACCTGGTCGCCGCGGTGCACCAGGCCGCGCGGCTCGGCCTGCACCGCACGTGCTGGGAGCTCGCCGACGCGCTGTTCGACTTCCAGGAGTTCCGCCGCTACAGCGAGGACAGCATCGCCGTCCACCAGGTGGGCCTGCACGCCGCCCGCACCGAGGAGGACTGGGCGGCCGCCGCCGTCATGCTCCACAACCTGGCGATGGCGCACTTCGAGCTGGGCGACTCCGTCCAGGCCATCGGCTACGGCGAGGACGCGCGGCGCGGGTTCCGGGCCGCCGACCCGCCCGACCGCTACGGGGAGGCCGCCACCCTGGCCACCCTGGCCGACGTCCACGTGGCACTGGGCCGCTACCTGACGGCGATCGACCACGCCCGGCGCTCCCTCGCCATGCACGGGGAGCTGCGAGACGACGCGGGAACGGCCAAGGGGCACGACATCCTGGCCCGGGCCCACCTGGGCCTCGGCGACTACGAGACGGCTTTGGACCACGCCGCGAGGGCGCTCGACGTCCGCCGCCGGACCCACGACCAACCCGGCGTGGCGGAGACCCTGCTCACCGTGGCCCAGGTACACCGCCGCCAAGGAAACGTCCACGGTGCTGTGTCGCACGCTCTGGAAGCGCTCGCCATCCGCCAGGAACTCGCCGACATGCACGGTGCCGCGCAGGCGCTGACCGAGCTCGCGCGGATGAACGCCGCGCTCGGCCTGCGCGACCTGGCGCAGCAGGACGCCGAGCAGGCGCTGCGCACCTACCGCGCCCTCGGCGCCCGCCACGGGGAGGCGCGCGCGCTGGCCACGCTCGGCATGCTCATGTGCGAGGCGACGCGGTTCGCCGAGGCGTTCACCTACTGCGGGCAGGCGCTGCGGCTGCACCGCGAGACCAGCGACCGGCACGGCGAGGCCGAGGCGCTCGCGCAGATCGGGATCGTCCACTGGCGCCTCGGACGGTACCGCGAGGCGCGCGAGCACCTCCTGCGCGCTCTGGAGATCCGCCGCGAGATCGGCGACCAGCACGGCGAGGCCAACGACCTGGAGCACCTGTCGGTGGTGATGCGGCGCCTCGGCCGGCACCAGGAGGCGTTCGTCCTCGGCCTGGAGGCCCTGGACCTGTGGCACCGGCTCGGCGCGCGGGGCGGCATGGCCGGGACGCTCGGCAGCCTGGCCCGCACCTACTCGCGGCTCGGCCTGCCCGAGGAGGCCGAGCGCGCCGCCCGGCAGGCGCTCGGCATCCGCGAGTCGGGCGGCGACTGGTACGGCCTCGGCGTCGGCATGGACACCCTCGCCGCCGTGCTGCGCCGCGCCGGGCGTCCCGAGGAGGCCCTGGAGCGGGAGCTGGAGGCCCTGCGCATCCTGGGCGAGGTCGGCGACCGGCACAGCGAGGCCGTCGGCCTGGGCCACCTCGCCGCCATCCACCTCGACCTCGGCCGCGCCGGCGACGCCCTCGCGACCGGGCGGCGCGCCCTCGACCTCGCCGCCGAGCTCGGCGCCACCCGCGAGCAGGCCCACGCCCTGCACAGCATGGCCCGCGCGTACCAGCTGACCGGCGAGCACGACCGCGCGGTGGAGCACGTCACCGCCGAGATCGCCATCCGCCGCGAGACCGACGACCAGCGGGGGCTGCGGGGGGCGCTGGAACTGCTGCGCGACTCCCGCCTGGCCCTCGGCGACCACGCGGCCGCCGCGGACTGCGTCCGCCGCGTCCGCGCCCTGGACGGCCTGCTCGCCCCGGAAAGACCGCCCGAGATGTGACCGATGACCTGGTCGGCCGGCCCCGGGGCGCGTTCACTGGACCGCGAGCGAGCGATCATGAAGCCGGGGCCCGGCCGGATCCGGGTCCGGTGAGGAGGCGAGATGCAGACCCCCCGGTTCTGGGACGCGCTGACCCCCCGCGCCCAGGAGGCCCTGCGGCGGGCGGGCGCGCCGGTGGTGATCAGGCCCGGCGCGTTCCTGACGCGCGAGCACACCCGCGCGGCCCAGGTCTTCGTCCTGCGGTCCGGGGCGGTGAAGGTCTGGGTGGACCGGGACGGCGAGACCGCCATCCTCGACGTCCTCGGCCCCGGCGACCTGGTGGGGGAGCTGGAGGCGGTGGACGGCGGGGTCCGGCACGCCAACGCCGAGGCGCTGACGCGGGTCGAGGCCATCGTGCTGCCCGCCGCGCGCTTCCGCGGCGTCCTGGACGCCCAGCCCGGCTCGGTGTGGGCGGTCGCCGCCGTCCTCGCCGAACGGCTCCGCGACGCCAACGAGCTGCGCGTCGCGCACTTCCCCGACGACCCCGAGCGCCGCCTCGCCGGCCGCCTCCTGCGCCTGGCGGCGCGGTTCGGCTCCCCGGTCAAGCGGGAGCGCCCGGACGGCGTGATCGAGGAGGGCGTCCTCGTCCAGGTCCCGGTCACCCAGCAGGACCTCGGCCGCTGGGCCGGGATGGGCCGCCGCAAGGTCGCGCAGATCCTCGCGGCCGAGCCCGTGCGCGGCCGCGTGACCGTCGCCCGGAGCGCGATCGCCGTCCGCTCCGCGGACGCCCTGCACCGGCTCGCGGGCGACGACCTCCCCTAGCCCTCCGGCCCGCTCAGAAGCCCGCTTCCTCGCGGAACCGCGAGGGCTCGTATAGTCGGGGTCGCTCTTGTAGAAGGAACGGATGGACATGAAGGTCGAGCTGGAGTTGATCGGGTCGCCGTTCGGCATCTTGCCGCTCCAGCCGGA